>JAABSG010000328.1 GCA_011390475.1 Geminicoccaceae bacterium
AAGGCCTGGCGGAAGCGGGCGAGGCTGCAGGGACCGCCGAGCTGCTCGCCCAGGAACGTTCCGTCGGTGGCCTGCAGCGCAGTCCGGGTTTTGCTGCCGCCACCGTCGGCGGCAAAGACGAAGTCGATCTGGCTCATGGGCGATTTCATACCAAAACGATACCACACCCGACAAGGGACAAGTCGACTCTCGTTCTCGAGCATTGCTTTTGTTTCTGTTCGAAGGAAAGTAAATGACACTTTTCGAGAACGGGAAACCACTTGTCTATTGGTTTCTTTTTGGTATTTTCCGGGTAGCAACGGAGACGAGGATGGACACCGAACGACGTCTGGAACGCTACCGCGCTGCTGACCGCTGGCCGACCGAGGAGGCGCTGGGCGCCATGCTCGACAACCAGCTGGGCGCGTTTTTTGCCGTGCGCCAGGCTTTGCCGGCGTTGACGGCGGCGGTGCGGGCGGCGGCGGCGCGGTTGCGCGAGGCCGAGGGCCGGCTCGTTTACGTCGGTGCCGGGGCCTCGGGGCGGTTGGCGGTGCAGGACGGCGTCGAGCTCTATCCGACCTTCGGCTGGCCGCATGGCCGGCTGCTCTATCTGATGGCCGGTGGCGAGGCGGCGCTGGTGCGCTCGCTCGAAGGTGCCGAGGACGATGCCCTGGCGGCGCGCGCGCTGATCGAGCGGCACGGGCTGGAGGCTGCGGACGTCGTTTTGGGCGTGGCGGCCTCGGGGACCACGGCCTTCACGCGCGCGGCGATCACCGAGGCCCGGGCGCGGGGGGCGCTGACCATCGGCATCGCGAACAACCCCGGGGCACCGCTGTTGACCGAAGCCGAGCACGGGGTGCTGTTGCACTCTGGTCCCGAGTTCCTGGCCGGCTCCACCCGGATGACGGCCGGAACGGCGCAGAAGATCGCCCTCAACCTCTTCTCGACACAGACGATGACCGAGCTCGGCCGGGTCCATGACGGGCTGATGGTCAATGTCGTGGCGTCGAATGCCAAGCTCGTCGAGCGTGGCCGGCAGATGGTCCAGGTGATCACCGATTGTTCCGAAGAGCAGGCCCGTGACGCCTACGCGCAGGCTGGCCACGACGTCAAGACGGCCGTCCTTCTGGTGGACGGCCTGTCGCCCGGCGAGGCGCGGCTGTGTCTTGCCCGGGCGGGCGGCAATCTCCGTCTCGCCCGTGACATCGAGCCCGATCCCATCCGAGAAACCTAGGAGGCAACTCGGGTGAGGAGACCATCGACCGCTTTTTTGGCGCTCGCCGCCGGCCTGGCCGTGGCATCGCCATTGGCCGCACGAGAAGGCGTCATCGAGAGTTGGCGCAAACACGACATCACGATCTCGAGTCAGCTCGTCATTGCAGCGTTCGATGCACGGCATCCGGAGCTCGCCGTGCGCTCCCTCACCACCGCACCCGCCCAGTACAACGCGGCCTCGAGCGCCGAACTCGATGGTGGGACTACCGTCGATCTCGTCACTTGCCGGCCGTTCGATACGCCTGCCTTCAACGAGCTCGGGCTGGATTGGCCGAACGAGGAAGGTCGACTGGCCTCGATCGCGGGTGAGCCGAAGCTCACCGACGGGGCTCGTGTCGCACCCGGTCGGACATTGGAACGCTGGGCCGATGACGCGCCCTCCGGCTTCGAGGCACAATCCTATCCGGCCAGCCAGAATCTCTTCACGCCGAGGCGGGCCGGGGTCTTTCCAACCGGCTGCTGGGAGATCCGGCCTTTACAGCGCGACAGCTTCTTCGCGACAGGCGTCTTCGAGCCGCCCGTGCGGAACGCGGGTGATCCTTGCGTCGTCAGCGATCATGTCGATAGCAGCATGCGCCTCGATGCGGCGAGCGAGAGCAAGAAGGATGCTCGGACGTTCATCCAGTGGGTCGGCTCGGCCGAATGCGCCGAGCTCTCTTCCGATGCACCCGAGATGAACGTCCTCGAGTGGCCGGTGGCCGAGGCGGGCCCGGTGGGCCGTACCCGTGACGGTGCCCTGCCGGTGGCGGCGTTGCAGCGGCCGGTGGGCGGCGTGGTGCCCGGCGTGGTGCCCGGCGTCAGGCCCGAAAGCTTCGCCTCGGGTTCGAACGAGACATCCGCGGCCCGGGGCAAGTTGGTCTCCAGCGCGTATCTGGGGCGCGACCCGTCTCTCCATCTGGAGCTCGACGGGGGCAACCGGATCGTGGTCGAGGTGCCGGCCGAGAAAGTGGTGATGGCGACCGTGCGCCAGGGGTTTTTGGCCGACGACCAGCCGATCGACGTCACGCGGTCGATCTACCGGGCGGATCGGTACGATTTCGTGTCGGAAACGGGGCTGGGACAACGGTGATGCAGCGGATCGAGGGACGGATCGTGACACCCTCCGGCGTCGTCCGGGGGCGCTTGGTCTTCTCGACTGCGATCCAGGCGATCGAGCCGGACGAGCGGGTCACCGCCGACCGGCTGGTCGTGCCCGGCTTCGTCGATCTCCACGTGCATGGCGGCGGTGGTGCCGACGTCATGGACGGGGCCGACGGCGTCCGCAGCATGGCGCGGTTTCATGTCCGACACGGGACGACGACGCTTCTCGCAACGACCGTGACCCACGAACACCCTGCCCTCGCCGCCGCTTTTGCCGGCATTCGCGAGGCGATGGCCGAGCCGGCGGCGGATGGTGCGGATGTCGTGGGCGTGCATCTGGAGGGGCCGTTCATCAGCCCGGACGCGCTCGGGGCGCAGCCGCCTTTCGCGATCGCGCCCGATTTGGACCTGCTGGCCGCCTGGCACGAGCAGGCGCCGATCCGGGTGGCGACCATGGCGCCCGAAGTCGACCCGGACGGGCTACTGCTGGCCTGGTGCGTGGCGCACGCGGTGCGAGCACAAATCGGGCATACGCGCTGCGACTACGGCCAAGCCCGGGCGGCGTTGGCGGCCGGGGCAGCCGGCTTCACCCATCTCGGCAACGCCATGACCGGGCTGCATCACCGGGCACCGGGAGCGCTCGGCTGCGCCCTGGCACATGCCGCCCATGCGGAAGTCATTCTCGATTTCCAGCACGTGGCCGAAGGCGCGGTGCTGGCGGCGCTGCGGGCGATTCCGGGACTTTATGCCGTGACCGATGCGGTGGCGGCGGCGGGGATGCCGGATGGGCCTTACCGGCTCGGGACCCATCCGATCACCAAGCGCGGGCCGACCGTCAGGCTTGCCGACGGAACACTCGCCGGCAGCGTGCTCACCATGGACCAGGCGTTCGCCAACTGGCTGGCGCTGGGACTCGACGTCGAGGAGGCGGTGCGGCGGACCAGCACGATCGCGGCCGATTATCTCGGACTCGAGGATCGGGGGCGCTTGGCACCGGGCCTGAGCGCCGATCTCGTGGCGCTAGACGCTGCCGGGCGAGTAGAGGCGGTGTGGCGCGCGGGGCGGCGCATCTAGTCGGCCAGGAGTGCCTGGAGCCTGGCATCGGCATCGGTCGGCGGGTCGGTCCAGGTAACGCGCTTTTGTCGTGACGTTTGGCCCGTGGTGATGGCCAGCGCCGCGCGCGGGCAACCGAGCCGCTCGGCGAGAAAGGCGATGACGGCGGCGTTGGCCTTGCCGTCGACCGGCGGGGCCCGGAGGCGAAGCACGAGGCGGGAACGGCCATCGGCGTCGGCGGCAAGGCCTGCCGCCTTGTCGGCCTTGGCATTGGGGATGACCTTCAGGTCGAGGCGGATGGTGGACCCGCTGCCATGCCATGGCCCGGCCTTCGGACTGGGCCGGGCTCTCAGCCTCGGCGCAGCCACGCGATGGCTGCCTCTTCCTCGCCCAACGCAAACCGGCGGGAGTCGCCACCGATCAGTTGCTCGGCCAGCCAGCCGGCCCACTCCTCGCCGG
>JAABSG010000329.1 GCA_011390475.1 Geminicoccaceae bacterium
GGCCTCTTCGCCGCCTGGCTGCTCACCGGCAATCCGAATCTGCGGATCTTGATCGTCGCCGCCGAGCAGATGCTGGCCAACAAGATGAGTCGCAACATCCGTCGGATCATCGAATTGCATCCGGCGGCGGCGCATCTGCTACAGCATCGGCCCGAGAACTGGGCCACCGATCAATTCACCGTCCGTCGCGCCCGCAATCACCGCGATCCGTCGGTGCTGGCCCGCGGCCTGAGTGGTAACATAACCGGTACTCGTGCCGACATCGTGATTTGCGACGATGTCGAGGTTCCCAACACCTGCGGCACGGCGGCCGGTCGCGAGGAGCTTCGCCAACGTCTGGCCGAGATCGACTTCGTCCTCGTGCCGACCGGCCTGCAGCTCTTCGTCGGTACCCCGCACAGCTATTACTCGATCTATGCCGATCGGGCACGGCGCGAGATCGGTGAGGAAAAGCCGTTTCTCGATGGCTTCGAGCGGCTTTGTCTGCCGTTGGTCCAGCCAGACGGCGAGAGTGCCTGGCCCGAGCGATTCTCGGCGGATGTCATCGAGGATTTGCGTCGTCAGACCGGACCGCAACGGTTTCGCAGTCAGATGATGCTCGAGCCGACACCACCCCGCGCCATCAAGCTCGATCCCGATCGGCTGGTCCCCTACGCAGACAATTTGCAGAGCCGATGGTCACAAGATCGGCTGCACCTCGCCGTCGGGCAAACGACCATGGTCTCCAGTGTCTGCTGGTGGGACCCGGCCTACGGGCGGCCCGGGCGCGGCGATCGTAGCGCCATCGCCGTGGTGATGGTGGACCGCGCGGGGCACTACTGGTTGCACGGTCTGCGCTACCTGCAGTTCGCGGTCGAACGGCTCGACGACGTCGACGAGGCGACCCAACTCATCCGCCAAGCGATCGATTTCGCCGGATCGCTGCAGCAGACCCGGTTGTTCATCGAAACCAACGGCATCGGCCGGTTTCTGCCGGCCCTGGTCCGGCGCGAGCTCAAGGGCGGCACGCACAAGCTGAGCCTGGTCGAGCGCCATTCGACCCGCGGCAAGACCGATCGTATCTTGAGCGCCTTGGACCCGATTCTCGCGGCCGGCCACTTGCATGTCCACCGGTCGGTGCTCGATTCCGGATTCGTTCAAGAGATGCGTGAGTGGGCACCCGGCGCGGCTACATTCGATGACGGCCTCGATGCGGTGAGCAATGCGATTTTGGAGCAGCCGGTGCAGGTCGGCCGGCCACCGCGGACGGCCCTCGGAGCAATGGGGCACCTGGAGCACGGCTTCGTTGCCGACGCATCGTTCAGCATTTGATCGACCAAGGACTCGGGATGCCCCATCATCGAGAACAATTGACACCGCCGCTTGTGGCGACCTGTATCACCCAGCCGATCGGGCCGATGATTTGAGTCTTGCGGCAACCATCGCACTCCTCGTGTTCGGGCTGGCCGTGTGCGGCTGGGCCGGCTGGCAGGAACGTCGTCAGCGCGGGCTGGGCGATCTGCCGTTGCTCCCGCCGATCCCGGTGCTGCTGATCGGCGTCATGCTCGTTCTCTTGAGCCTCGCCCACCTCGTCACCCTGTGGACGGGTGTTCCGCTCAAGAGCCGCTTTCTGCCCTGAGCTTCCTTCTGGCGTCGAGGAGTTGGTCGATCGATGCCTCGACCGACGTCAGGTCGCGCAGTCGTTCGATCAGAAAGGCCGGGATCGCCGACGCGCCGATGGTCGCTCCCAGCAAGGCGCCGACACAGGCCGCACGGCTGGCATTGTCACCGCCGGCGCGCACCGTTTCGAGCACAGCCGAAGCGAAATCTTCCTGATGTCTGATGCAGGCATGCAGAATGCTCGGAAATGTGCACGGCAGATAACACGATCTGCCGACCAGTCCGGTTGCGTCGACCACGGGCTTGTCCTGCATCGCGAGCGCATCGCCGAGGCGGATCCGGACGAGCTCGGCCCCGGCACCCGTCTGGGCATCGCAGCCCGCCCGGATCGCTGTCGGCAGATCGGTGCCGCCGAGCACGGCGCCCAGAATCCGGGCAAAAGCTTGGCAGTGCGCCACGGCCTCTTCGTTGGCCTGGGTCACACGCACCGCGCGCTCGACCACGGCATCACGTTCCGGACGATCGCCGTAGAGCACGACGACCGGAGCCAGGCGACACATCGAAACGGTCTGAAAATCGTCGGCGCCGCTCTGAAAGGCGAATTCCGGGTCGTCGAGATGTGGCAGCGCATTCTCGATCGTGAGACGAGTAGGCTTGTCACGGTAACCGGGGTAGCCGGCACCGAACGCTGCCACGAAGCGTCGGCCGAAGCGGCGTTCGTCGAAGCCGGCATCGCATACCAGACTCTCGAGCAAGAGGCGCGCGGCATCACCGTAGTGGGTCGGATCGCCGGGCTCGCGTCCGGCATGGTAGTGGCCGGGTGAGGGGCGCTCGAAGCCGTGAATGCCATCTGGATAGAGGCGTGCCCGCTCCAGAAGGTTGTAGTGCCAGTGGCTGCCGAGCGCCATGGCGTCGCCGACGAACTGGCCGATAACGGCACCGCGAGCGCGATCGGCGAAGTCGGGCATCGGATGGGTCTCCTTCTCGGACAGACGGGTTGGCGCGGACGCCGCGAGGGCCTAGGTATCGTGCGCGTCAGCAGAAACCAGAGGGGGATCCCGCATGCGCTATCTACACACCATGGTCCGGGTATCGGACATCGACCAATCGCTCGACTTCTATGTCGGCAAGCTCGGCATGAAGGAGGTCCGCCGGACGGAAAGCGAGCAGGGTCGCTTCACGCTGATCTTTCTCGCCGCCGACGAGGACGAAGCTGCCGGTCGCGAGGTCAAGGCACCGCTTTTGGAGCTGACCTACAATTGGGATCCGGAGACGTACGAAGGTGGTCGCAACTTCGGCCATCTGGCGTTCGAGGTCGACGACATCTACGCGACCTGTCAATCGCTCATGGACAACGGTGTCACGATCAATCGCCCGCCACGGGACGGTCGCATGGCGTTCGTGCGCTCGCCGGACGGCATCTCGTTCGAGCTCTTGCAGAAGGGCGATGCCCTGCCACAGGCCGAGCCTTGGGCATCGATGTTGAACACCGGCAGCTGGTAGCACCGCAGCCAGGACACACCCGGGCACGATTGCGCTTTTCGCCCGCCGATCGGCGCTATCGTGCCCGGTGGGCGCGACAACGGACGGAAACGTGCTCTGATCCATTGCCGTGACAGGAAAAACGCGCCAGACTAGTGGTATGACGTGTTCGAAGAAGACGCGTGCCGGATGGCTGTCTCGACCCGACCGGGTGGCCAACGGCGTTGATCGGATCAGGAGGAGTGCAGGATGGCCGCCGTCGACGTTCGCAAGGTCGAGAAGTTTTTCGGCTCGGTACAGGTTTTGTTTGGGGTCTCGATCGATATTCAGGACGGCGAATTCGTCGTTTTGGTCGGGCCGTCGGGCTGTGGCAAGTCCACGCTCCTGCGGATGATCGCCGGGCTCGAGGAGATCAACTCGGGTGAGATCTCCATCGGTGGGCGGGTGGTCAATACGGTGCCGCCGAAGGACCGTGACATCGCCATGGTCTTCCAGAATTACGCCCTCTACCCGCACATGACCGTTCAACAGAATATGGCGTTCTCGCTGAAGCTCGCGAAGGCACCGAAGGCGGTCATCGAGGAACGGGTCAACAAAGCGGCCGACATCCTCGGTTTGCGCGAGTATCTGGCGCGCTTTCCGCGCCAGCTTTCGGGCGGGCAGCGGCAGCGTGTCGCCATGGGCCGCGCCATCGTCCGCGACCCACAAGTCTTCCTCTTCGACGAGCCACTCTCCAATCTCGACGCCAA
>JAABSG010000330.1 GCA_011390475.1 Geminicoccaceae bacterium
GGCGTGGCGGGATCGAGGCCTGCCAGGATGAGGTTTTTGGCGATCGCGGGCCCGGCCTTGACGCCCATGTAGACGGCCAGGGTCTGCCCGCCTTTGGCCAGGGCCTGCCAATCGTGCTCGGCGGGCCCGTTCTTCGTATAGCCGGTGAGGATGGTCAGCGCCCGCCGCTTGCCGCGCTCGGTGATCGGCAGGCGGGCATTGGCAGCGGCGGCCAGGGCGGCGGTAACGCCCGGGACGACGGTCACCTCGATGCCGGCGGCCTCGACGGCCTCGATCTCCTCGACGGCGCGACCGAAGACGAAGGGATCGCCGCCCTTCAGGCGAATGACGCGATTGCCGGCCAGCGCCTCTTCGACGAGGATGGCGTTGATCGTTTCCTGGCTCGTCGAGGGCGCGCCCCCATCCCTGCTGCCATAAGGTGTCTTACCGACATAGATCCGCCTGGCGTCGCGCCTTGCCAGCTCGACGACGCGGGGATCGACCAGGCGGTCGACAACCAGGACATCGGCGGCTTGCAGGGCGCGGTGGGCCTTGAGGGTCAACAGTTCGGGATCGCCCGGGCCGGCGCCGATCAGGGCGACGCTGCCCTGCTGCTCGGTGCCGGCGATGGCCTCCTCCACCAGCGTCGCGGCGCGGTCGGTTTCACCGGCCAACACCGCTTCGCTCGCCGGGCCGTCGAAGAAGCGCTCCCAGAAGGCGCGCCGCGCGCGACCGTCGGAGAAGCGCTGGGCGATCCGGCGGCGCAGCGATCGGGCGAAGCCGGCGACGGCGCCCAAATTCTGCGGCAAATGGGCCTCGAGCATGGCGCGGATGCGGCCGACCAGGACCGGGGCCGTGCCCTCGGAACCGATGGCGACGACGACGGGGTCGCGGTCGACGATGGCAGGCGTGATGAAGCTGCAGAGCTGCGGGCGGTCGATGGCGTTGACCGGGATGCCGCGGGCGCGGGCGGCAAAGGCGATCCGCGCGGCAAGGCCCAGATCGTCGACGGCGGCGTAGACCAGGCGGCAGCCCTGGAGCTGGTCGGGGTGGAACGCGAGCCCGTGCCATTCGGCCCGGCCTTCGGCCACCGCGTCGGCCAGTTCCGGGCAGAGCTCGGGGGCGACGAGACGGACCACGGCCGTGGTCTTGGCCAGGAGCCGGAGCTTCTGGGCCGCCTGCTCGCCGCCGCCGACGACGAGGACGGGCTGGCGGTCGAGATCGACGAAGATCGGGAAGTAGCGCACGGACCCACCTGCCTTTCACGGACGGTTTAACGCCGTTCCGTGCGCTATTCTCGAATTTCACATCAGAAAGTCAAATGAATTGCATTATTAACATTAAATCATTGTTATAACGTTCCCGCGATTTCCCGAACGACCGCCCAGCCCACCTCGACATGGTGCCGCTCGGTGGTGGTCTGACCGATCGAGAAGCGGATGGCGACCCGGCCGCGCACGCGGGTCTGGGTGAGGTAGATGCGGCCGTCGTCGTTGATTTTTTCGACCAGCCTGGTGTTCAGCTCATCGAGGGCGGCGTCGTCCAGGCCCTGGGGTCGATAGCGGAAGGACAAGAGGGCGAGGCTGGGCTTGGAGGTGAGCTCGAACGACGGCTCGGCGGCGATCCAGCTCGCGAGTTCGTCGGTGAGCGCGATGTGGCGGCGGAGCATGGCCTGGAGGCCTTCCAGACCGTAGCTGCGGATCACGAGCCACAGCTTGAGAGCGCGAAATCGGCGGCCGAGGGGGATGCCCCAGTCGCGATAGTCGATCACCCGGCCGGTTTCCTGGCCGGTCAGATAGGCGGGATTGACGGTCAGCGTGCGAATCAGCTCGTCCGGCTTGCGGACATAGTGGGCGGAGCAGTCGAAATTGACGCCCAGCCATTTGTGCGGGTTGGTGACGAAGCTGTCCGCGTGTTCGATGCCGTCGATCATCCATCGGGTTTCGAGGAGGAGCAGCGCACTGCCGGCCCAGGCGGCGTCGATGTGCAGGTAGATGCCGTGCCGCTTCGCGATCTCGCCGATGGCGGCGAGCGGGTCGATGCCGCCAGTGCCGGTGGTGCCCAGCGTGGCGACGATGCAGGCGGGCTCGATGCCAGCCTCCAGGTCCGCCCGGATCAGCGCCTCCAGCGCATCGGGGCGCATGGCGAAGTCGGCGTCGGTGGGGACGAGTCTGAGCGCCTTCCTGCCGAGGCCGGCGATGCGGACGGCTTTCTCGACCGAGGAATGGGCCTCGGCACTGGTGTACACGGCCAAGGGCGGGCAGTTGCCGAGGCCTTCGTCGTCGGCCCGCCAGCCGGTGGCGCGCTCGCGGGCGACGAGGACGGCGACCAGCGTCGCCGAAGAAGCGCTGTCCTGGATGACGCCGTGCCAGCCGGCGCCCAGGCCCAGCATCTGGGCCAGCCAGTCGAGGACACGAGTTTCCATCTCGGTCGCCGCGGGCGAGGTCTGCCAGAGCATGCATTGGCTTGCCACGGCAGCCGTCAGCATCTCGGCCAGGACCGAGGGCGGGCTCGAATTAGCGGGAAAGTAGGCGAAGAAACGGGGGTGCTGCCAGTGCGTGATGCCCGGCATGACGATGCGCTCGAAATCGTCGAGGATCGCCTGGAAATCTTCGGCCTGCTGCGGCGGGCTCGGCGGCAGCTGGCTCTCGATCGTCCCCGGCGCCGTCTGTGCACGGACGGGCCGGGTTTCGATCGTTCGCAGATACTCGGTCATCCAGTCGACGAGGCCGTGCGCCTCTTTGCTGAACCGATCGAGATCCATGGTCGTCCCCCGGAAGGTTGTCCCGGGGTCGATAGCGCAAGGTGGCGGCCGGCGACAGGGTTACCGTCGCCGGCGGATTGGCCTCAGGCTTGGCGGGGGTGGGCCTCGGCGGCCGCCTCACGGGCGATCCGGCGGATGTCCCAGCGGCTGATGCCGATGTCGTTCAGCTCACGATCGCTGAGCATTTCCAGCTCTTCGCAGGTGTGCCGATAAGTCTGGTAGGTGGCCCAGCGGTGCTCGAGGTTGGCGACGAGCGCACCGAGGCGGGAAGTCTCGTGGAGGTCGCCACGCGAGGCGCCGGCGATGCCGCCAACGGGCAAGATGGTTTGCGTGGTCATGTGTCAGGTCCTTTGAGTCTGCTGCACTGCAGCAATAGTGACGACCGGTATATGGACTCGACCGTCGCACCCCACCACGTCGCTTTTCGCATTGCAGCGTTGCCGGAGGAGATGATCCGATCGGTTGATGGCCCGGCGCCCGTTGCTCGCATGACGCACAGTGCTCACGCTCATATGAGCGGGCGCGAGCGCCGATGGCATTGGCCGGGCCGCCCGAAACGCGTAGACGACGCCGAGCATGAAGGAACGACGCATGCCGGTCCCGACCGAGCGACAGCTCACCGCCGCCGACCAATTACCAGCGCCGCGCGAGCCGGGCGGGCGGGGCGGTGTCGTCGGGTTCGTGCGTGCCTGCATGCACCAGCTCGGCCTCTTGGTCTTCGGTCCCCCCTTGCCGGCGACAATGCCGCAGCGCATCGCCGGTGCGATCAGTCGCGAGCAGGCGCGCAGCGAGGTCCTGGTCAGCCTCATCCAGATCGCGGCGATCGTCGGCTTCTTCGTGCTCTACAGTCTGACCCCCAAGGCCTTCCCCCCCGATGTGCCATTCGAGCCGGTGCCGGTGGCGCTCTGGGTCTATGGCGGGTTCACGCTCTGGCGGCTCTATCTCGCGATCGCCCAGCGGCTCACCCGCGCCATCCTCGCCGTCTCCGTCGTGATCGACATCGCCGTGCTGATGCTCACCATTTGGAGCTTTCACCTGCAATACGGCGCCCCGCCGGCGATCTACTTGAAGGCCCCGACC
>JAABSG010000331.1 GCA_011390475.1 Geminicoccaceae bacterium
CGCCGGCTGAGTGAGCATCTGCAGGAAGCCCTCGTAACTCTGCCGCTGAACCTCGATGAGGTTGGGCATCGTCGTGACTTCCGGAATCCGACCGAAGCTCTTGCGGATCCGCTTACGCGCCGTCTTCGCCTCTGCCATCACTGCGTTCCGTTTCCCGTAACTGCGCAACCGTGAAGCCGATCGCGCATTATAATGCCGAAGACAGCGACCTGCCGCGGCTCAACGACAGAAAGGCGTGCCGACGCGCGAGGCATCGGCCGCCCTCCTGATTCATGGTCTGCGTTGGAGCAATACGGCGACCGCGCACGAAGCGTATAGGCGCGAACCTTGTCGTTCGCGCCCGCCTGAACGACGTCGCCTGCTACCGCCGTGCTGATCTTATTTGACCTCCACGGTGGCGCCGGCCTCCTCGAGCTGCTTCTTGAACTTCTCGGCCTCGTCCTTGTTGACGCCTTCCTTGACCGCCTTGGGCGCCGCCTCGACCAGATCCTTGGCCTCCTTGAGACCGAGACCGGTGATCGCGCGGACCTCCTTGATGACGTTGATCTTCTTCTCGCCGATCGCGGCGAGGATCACGTCGAACTCGGTCTGCTCCTCGGCAGCCTCGGCGGCAGCGGCGGGCGCACCGGCAGCAGCAACCGCCACGGGTGCGGCAGCCGAAACGCCCCACTTCTCCTCGAGCATCTTCGAGAGCTCGGCAGCCTCGAGCACCGTCAGGCTCGAGAGGTCCTCGACCAGCTTTTCCAGGTTCGCCATTTCTTCAATCCTCCAACGGGTCCGTTTGTCAGGCCGTCCGGGTCAGCCGGCGGCAAAGTCGTCGATATAGAAGGCTCAGCCGAGATCGGCCTTCGCCTTGAGCACGCGCGCCAACTGTCCGGCCGGCGCCTGCAGCACACCAGCGATGCGGGTCGCCGGGGTATTGATGAGCGACAGCAGCTTGGCACGAAGTTCGTCGAGCGACGGCAGTTCGGCCAGGGCCCGGACTGCATCCGCGTCGAGCAGATTGCCGGCATAACCAGCGCCGACGATCTTCAGCTTGTCGTTCTTCTTGGCGAAGGCACTGATCACCTTCGGAGCCGCGACCGGATCGGGCGAGTAGGCGATGGCCGTCGGGCCGGTCAGCAGGCCACCGATCGGCGCGAAGGGCGTTCCGTCGATGGCGAGCTTGGCAAGCCGGTTCTTGGTGACGCGAAACAACGCCCCCTCGCCGCGCATCTGCACCCGCAATTGCTGCAGCTCGGCCACAGTCAGGCCCATGTAGTGGGTCACGACCACGACCCCGGCATCATTGAAGATGCCGCGCAGATCGTCGACGATCTCGTTCTTTTCGGCGCGGAGCACGGATGCCCTCCAAATTCAGCACGAATGAGGGTCGGCCCGGCAACCTTGCGGCGCCTCGCCTCGACCCTGAAACACGATATGAACGAGTGCTCCAAAAAGACCACGACTAAACCCACTCATCCGGACGGATGAGTGGACAAAACCCGCGGGCCCGTAGCTCTCAGGAGCCGGGAGCATAGCGACCTCGTCCACTCTCGCAAGCGATTTCTTCGACCCCCGACCGAGGCTAGCCGACGCTCGGCCGGCCCGGCAGTCAGCCTGCGACCAGCGTACCGACCTCCACCTTGATGCCAGGCCCCATGGTCGAGCTCAGATGCGCCCGCTTGAGGTAGGTTCCCTTGGCGCCAGTGGGCTTGGCCTTGTTGATCGCATCGACCAGGCTCTTGGCGTTGTCGACCAGTTGCGCCGGCGTGAAGCTCGCCTTGCCGATGCCGGCATGGATGATCCCCGCCTTCTCCACTCGGAACTGCACCTGCCCGCCCTTGGCGGCCTCGACGGCTTCTTTGACGTTGGGCGTGACAGTGCCGAGCTTCGGGTTGGGCATGAGACCACGGGGACCCAGGATACGACCGAGTCTACCGACCAGCGGCATCATGTCCGGAGTCGCGATCACCCGATCGAAATCGAGCTGGCCTGCCTGGACTTTCTCGGCGAGGTCGTCGGCACCCACCACATCGGCGCCCGCAGCCTTGGCCTCGTCCGCCTTGTCACCCTTGGCGAAGACCGCGACCCGGACACTCTTGCCGGTACCGTGCGGCAGATTGACCACACCGCGGACCATCTGGTCCGCATGCCGGGGATCGACGCCGAGATTGAGCGCCAATTCGATCGTCTCGTCGAACTTGGCACCGGCAGCCCCCTTGATTGCGGCCACCGCCTCGTCGAGGGCATAGTTCTTCTCGCGGTCGATGCCGGCCATCGCCGCCTTCAAACGCTTGCCTTGCTTGGCCATCGGCTCAGCCCTCCACCACGTCGAGACCCATCGAGCGGGCCGAGCCCACGATCATCGTGGTCGCCTGATCCAGGTCGTTGGCATTGAGATCCTTCATCTTGTTCTCGGCGATCTCGCGGCACTGCGCGACGGTCACCTGGCCGGCCGTGGCCTTGCCCGGCGTCTGACCACCCTTGGCCAGGCCCGCCGCCTTCTTCAAGAAGTAACTGGCCGGCGGCGTTTTGGTGGCGAAGGTGAAGGTGCGATCGGCAAACGCCGTAATCACCGTCGGGATCGGCATGCCGGGCTCCATGCCCTGCGTCGCCGCGTTGAAGGCCTTGCAGAATTCCATGATGTTCAAGCCGCGCTGGCCCAAGGCGGGGCCGATCGGCGGTGACGGGTTGGCCTTGCCGGCCGGCACCTGCAGCTTGATGTAGCCGGTGATCTTCTTTGCCATTTAGGCTCTCTCCTCTTCGCGGTCCAAACGCGCCCTCGAGGACGCTCCCGCTGCCACGCCGCCCCCACTCTCCTCGAAGGATGGGTCGGCGACCTCGTCGACCGAGCGCTAGATGCGCTCGACTTGCGAATACTCCAACTCGACCGGGGTCGCCCGGCCGAAGATCGAGACCGACACGCGCAGCCGGCCCTTGTGGTCGTCGACATCCTCGACGACGCCCTCGAAGGTGCTGAAGGGCCCGTCGGTGACCCTGATCCGGTCGCCGGTGACGAACGAGACCGACATCCGCGGATGCTCGACACCTTCTTGCATCTGCGCCTGAATGCGCTCCGCTTCGCTGTCCGGGATCGGTGCCGGCTTGCCGCCGGCGCCGAGGAAACCGGTCACCTTGGCGGTGTTGCGGACCAGCGACCATGTCTCGTCGTTGAGGGTCATCTTGACCAGCACGTAGCCCGGAAAGAACTTGCGGTCGGTCGAGACCTTCTTGCCACGCCTGACCTCCACCACTTCCTCGGACGGGACGAGGACGTCCTCGAACAGACCGCTCAGCCCCTTCTGCTCGGCCTGCTCCAGCACCGCCTCCTTCACCTTCTGCTCGAAGCCGGAGTAGACGTGGATAATGTACCAGCGACCCGCCATCAGCCGCCGAGCCCCAGAATGATCCGGATGCTCCAGGCGATCAGCTGATCGGCCAGGAAGAAAAAGAGTGCGGCCAGCGCCGACATGACAAGAACGCTGATCGTGGTCACGGTCAGCTCCTTTCTGGTCGGCCAGGTGACCTTGCTGATCTCCTGACGCACCTCGCGGACGAATTGCGCCGGCGATGTCTTCGCCATCTCTACCCACTCTTTCCCGCTGAAACCGGCCGGCACCACTGTGCCGGCGACACCGAGCCCCTGAGGTCGCCTTCCGGGATTACCACCGGCTGGCAGGAGTGGAGGGACTCGAACCCCCAACCCCCGGTTTTGGAGACCGGTGCTCTGCCAATTGAGCTACACTCCTCCGGTGGCATCGCCCCTGCCGCACCCGAATGCTGGATGACGAGCAAAGGAAGTGCCCGGCAACCGCGAGG
>JAABSG010000332.1 GCA_011390475.1 Geminicoccaceae bacterium
ATAGAGCAGGAAAGCGGCATTTCACGCCAGAAGCGCGAGCCGATACGCGCTCGATGCATCCCCGAGCGGCGGAGCAAAAGACATATGTGGGGAATGATCCTTGCAACTCGCCCGCACCGCAACTCGCTAGACAGCCCGTTGCTGCGGCGCGGCCAGTCGATCGAACCGCGCCGGCAGCTTCTTCTGCGGATCGATCACGGCAGGGCTCACCCTGAAAACGTGAAGAATCCCTTCTCCGTCGTCATCCGCTCCGGATCGTCGAAGCTCAGCATCTTGCCCGGATTGAGCAGGTTCTTCGGGTCCACGCTGTGCTTGAACGCCAATTGCGCCGCGTCCACGTCCTTGCGGCCCATCTCCTCGAGGGTGAAGACGTGCGGGTTGAAGATCGGGCAGCCATTGTCCTGATGATAGCGGATGATCGCCGCGAGGCGCTCCTCGGTGGTGAAGCGCACCAGCGGCAGCCCGGAGCACGCCGTCACCCCGCGCATCCGCACGAACTCGACATGCGCCGGCACCTCGTCGCCGAAGGTCCGCCACATGTGCTCGACGCGCTCCAGATGACCAGGCGGCGGGTAGGCGACTTGCAGGTAGGTGAGCGTGCGGTCGTGCTTGAGGGACTGCAGGGTCGTGTGGTTCCAGGCGTACTCGTAGAGCGGCACCTTGGCCTCGAGCGTCCGCCGATCGTGGACGATCCGACCGCCAGCCGCCTCGATCAATTGCCGGGTGATGGGTGCGGCGAAATCGGCGACCATCAAGAGCAGCACGCTCTGCCCTTCGCTCACCAGTCCCAAAAAGAGATACTGCCCGGGCACCGGGCTCGCGATCGCGGTCACCAGCTTCTTGGTCAACGCGTCCTCGTGCGCGATGACGTCGCCGAGCCGGGCTGCTGCCATGAAGTCGTCGAACGCGACGATCAGCTCGATCCAGTCATGGGCGGGGGCCAGGGGCAGCTCGACCTCGGTGATCACGCCGCAAGTGCCGAAACAATGCATCGCCTTGTGCACATCGAGACCACGCAACTCGATGGTGCGTGGCTCGGCCTCCATGGTCATCAGCCTGAGCGCATGCACCGCACCCCGATCGCGCAGCGTCCCCCAGGTGACCGAGCCGACCCCGCCCGACCCGCCGGCGACGAAGCCGCCGATGGTGGCGAGACCATGCGTCGAGGGGTGAAAGCGCAGCTCCAACCCCTTGGGCCGCAGGGCCGTGTCGATGTCGCGCAGCACCGCACCCGCCTGGAACCGCCCGACCGAGCCCGCGACGCTGACGATGCCGTTCATCGCGGAAAGATCGAGCACGATCCCACCCTGCAGCGGCATCGCCTGGCCGTAATTGCCGGTGCCCGCACCCCTGACCGTCACGGCCGTGTCGGTGGCATAGGCGTGCGCCAGGACCCGGGCCACCTCCGCCTCGTCCTTGGGCGTGATCACCATCGCGGCCGTCACGTGGTCCAACCGCCGCTTGAGCACCGGGCTGTACCAGTAGAAGTCGCGGGACCGCCGCCGGACCTGCGCCGGCCGCGTCTCGATGTCGAGCCCGGCGAGCGCCGGCGGCAGGTCGGCCGTCATTTGTCGTAGAGAAAGCGACGGTCGGCGCTCTCGTCGTAGTCCGGGTTGTCCCAGCCGATCATCTTGCCGGGATTGAGCAGGCCCAAGGGATCGGCTTCACGCTTGAAGTCGAGCTGGGTCTTGTCGACCCGCTTCATCCCGCCGCCCTCGAGCGTGTACTCGTGCGGGTTGAAGATCGGGCAGCCCGACTGGTTGTGGAACTCGATGATCTCCAAGAGGCGCTCGTCGGTCGAGTAGCGGACCAGCTGCAGGCCGAAGCAGGTGATCTCGCCGTCGAACCGCACGAACTCCAGATGGATCGGCACCTCGTCGGCGAAATGCCGGTACATCGCCTCGACCTTCTCGAGGTGGTTCGGCGGCGGAAACAGGCTCTGCAGGTAGGTGATCGTCCGGTCGTATTTGAGCGCGTGCAGCGTCGTGTGGTTCCAGGTCAGCTCGAAGACCGGGATGTCGCTGCCGTTCACCTCGTCGGCGAAGCGCTGCAGCGCGATCCGCCCCTCGCTGGCCGCGGCCAGGCTCGAGAACGCATCCAGCGCATGCTCGGCGATCATCAAGATCACCATGCTCTCGGTCCGACCGATCAGATCGGGCCTGAGATATTCGTGACCGACCGGGGCGGCGATCACCGAGACCAGCTTCTTCAAGAGCGCGTCCTGCCGGCCGATCATGTTGGCGAAGCGGGCCGCGTCCATGAAGTGGTTGAACGCCATGACGATCTCGCACCAGCGATAGGCCGGGGCCAGGGGCACCATGAGCTCGGTGATGATCCCGTTGGTGCCGTAGGCGTGATTCACCTTCTGGATATCCGCCCCCCTGAGCGCCAGCACCCGGGGCTCGGCTTCCATGGTGACGACCCGCGTCTCGATGATGTTGCCGGGATCCCTGAGCATCCCCCAGGTGATCGAGCCGACACCCGAGGAACCACCCGCGATATAGCCGCCGATGGTGCCCGTCTTGTGGGTCGAAGGATGCACCCGCAGCTCCTGCCGGCTCTGCGATTGGCATTGCGCGTCGATCTCGGCGAGCTTGGCCCCGGCCTCCACCCGAACCCAGCCGAGACCCACCTCCTTGATCCGATTCAGCTCGGAAAGATCGAGCACCACGCCACCCTCGAGCGGCATCGCCTGACCGTAATTGCCGGTCCCGCCACCCCGGACCGTGACCGGCACCCGGTGCCGATGGCAGGCGGCCACCACCCGGATCACCTCGTCCTCGTCCTGCGGCGTGACCACCGCATCCGCCGTCACATGGTCGAGCTTGCGCTTGAGGATCGGGCTGTACCAGTAGAAGTCGCGACTGCGCCGGCGCACCTTCTGCGGCTGCGTCTCGACCGCGATGTCGCCCAGCTCCTCGATCAGTGCAGCAACCGCACTCATGCCAGTCTCCAGCCCCAAAACCTTGTTTTCTCAGTGGAAAAGCGCGTCGAGCTCGGCGTAGTCCGGCGGTGTCGTATCGATTGCCCGGCCGCCCCGCAGCACCCTGCGCCGCGCCTGCGGTCGCGCCAGCACCTCGCTGAACCGCCGCCCTTCCATGATGACGAGATCGGCCGGTGCGCCGGCACGGATCACACCCCGATCCGCGAGCCCCATGATCGAGGCCGGATGGCGCGACACCAACGCCGGCCAATCGCCGAACGGATGGTCCAGATGCAAAATCCGCACGGCCTCGCGGAACACTTCGACCAGATCGAGATCGCCGAAAGCATAGAACGGATCGCGCGTGTTGTCGGAGGCCACCGCCACCGCGATGCCGCGCGCCCGCATCTCGTGCAGCAGGGTCACCCCCCGCCAACGCGGGGTGCGCCCGGTATGGCGATCCTGCAGGTACATGTTGCACATCGGCAGGCTGACGATGGCGATCCGCGCCTCGGCCAGAAGATCGAGCACCCCTGCCACATAGTCCGCCGGCTGGACGGCCAGCGAGCAGCAATGCCCGCAGGTGACCCGCCCGCGAAAGCCGGTCGTGAGCGCCGCCCGCGCCACCCGCTCGAGCGTGCGCACCGACGGGTCCTCGCTCTCGTCGACATGCAGGTCGCAGTCGAGCCCACGCTCACCCGCGAGTTCGAAGAACCGCTCGAGCTTGGCGTCGAGATCGGGTTCCATCACCGGCACGAGGCCCATCACACCCCGATGCTCGGCGACGAGGTCGGCGAGGTAGGCTGGCGTGTCGCCCGCGAAATCGAGCGTGGAGATCAGGCTCACCGCCTGCAACTCGATCC
>JAABSG010000333.1 GCA_011390475.1 Geminicoccaceae bacterium
TACAACTTCACCATCGACAATGCGGGCGCCCAAGATGATCGATAGAATGGCATGACCATCGACGAGCGCGCCTTGCGCCCCTCCGCCACCTTCCCCCCCGAGACCATCCACGAGATCCAGCGCGCCGCCCTGGAAGGACTCTACGCCATCCGCGGCAACGGCGCCAAGCGGTATGTCCCCTCCTTCGACGACCTCCTCTTCCACGGCGCGTCCATGTCCCGCTACCCGCTCGAAGGCTACCGCGAACGCTGTGCGACCGACGTCCGGCTCGGCACCCGCCACGCCAAGAAGCCCTTGCACCTCGAGATCCCGATTACCATCGCCGGCATGAGCTTCGGCGCCCTGGGCGCCAACGCCAAGGAGGCGCTCGGCCGGGCCGCCACCATGATGGGCACCAGCACCACCACCGGCGATGGCGGCATGACCGAGGAGGAGCGCCGGGCGTCGAAGCACCTCGTCTACCAGCTCCTGCCCTCGCGCTACGGCATGAACCCCGACCACCTGCGGGCGGCCGACGCCATCGAGGTGGTGGTCGGGCAGGGGGCCAAGCCCGGCGGCGGCGGCATGCTGCTCGGCCAGAAGATCAGCCCGCGGGTCGCCGCGATGCGCACGTTGCCCGAAGGCGTCGATCAGCGCAGCGCCTGCCGCCACCCCGACTGGACCGGCCCCGACGACCTCGCCATCAAGATCCTGGAACTGCGCGAGATCACCGCCTGGCAAAAGCCGATCTACGTCAAGATCGGCGGGGCGCGCCCCTACTACGACACGGCCTTGGCGGTGAAGGCAGGGGCCGACGTGGTCGTGCTCGACGGCATGCAGGGCGGCACCGCCGCGACGCAAGACGTCTTCATCGAGCATGTCGGCTTGCCGACCCTCGCCTGCCTGCGTCAGGCGGTCGAGGCGCTGCAAGAGCTCGACATGCACCGGAAGGTCCAGCTGATCGTCTCGGGCGGCATCCGCAGCGGCGCCGACGTCGCCAAGGCGCTGGCCATGGGGGCGGATGCCGTCTCGATCGGCATGGCGGCGCTGATCGCCCTGAACTGCAACCGCCCGCTCCATGAAGAGGACTACGAGGCGCTGGGCACCCGCCCCGGCTACTGCCACCACTGCCACACCGGCCGCTGCCCGGTCGGCATCACCACGCAGGACCCCGAGCTCGAAGCCCGCCTCGACCCGGAAACCGGGGCGCGGCAGGTCAGGAACTACTTGCAGACGCTGACCATGGAAGCGCAGACCCTCGCCCGCGCCAACGGCAAGAGCCACGTCCACAACCTCGAGCCCGAGGACTTGGTGGCGCTGACCGTCGAAGCCGCCGCCATGGCCGGCGTCCCCTTGGCCGGCACCAGCTGGATACCCGGCCGCTGACCCGAAAGGACGACCTCATGACGAACCTGCGCGTCGCCATCGGCGGCTTCGGCGCCATCGGCCAGGAAGTCGCCAAAGCCCTGGATGAGGGCATCCCCGGCCTCATCCTCACGGCCGTCAGTGCAAGGGATCAGGCCAAGGCCGAAAAGAACCTCGGCGACCTGAAAGGTGAAGTCGCCCTGCTTCCGCTCGCCGACCTGGCGTCCCACGCCGATATCGTCATCGAATGCGCCCCTGCCGCCGTCTTCCGCGAGCTGGCCCTGCCCGCCATCGACCAGGGCCGCATCCTCGTCCCGCTTTCCGTGGGCCAGCTCCTCGTCCACCCTGACCTGGAGCCCCGCGCTCGCGAGACTGGTGCGCGCATCCTCGTCCCCACCGGTGCCCTCCTCGGCCTCGACGCCGTACGTGCCGCCGCCGAAGGCACGATCGAGAGCGTCACCATGGTCACCCGCAAGCCCCCGGGCGGCCTCGCCGGCGCCCCCTACCTCACCCTGAACAAGATCGACCTCGAAGGCCTCACCGAGCCCCGCCGCGTCTTCAAGGGCACGGCCAGGGACGGGGCCAAGGGCTTCCCCGCCAACGTCAATGTCGCCGCCGCCCTCAGCCTCGCCGGCATCGGCCCCGACCGCACCACGCTGGAAATCTGGGCCGATCCGGGGGTGACCCGCAACACCCACACGATCGACGTGGAAGCGGACAGTGCCCGCTTCACGCTGAAGATCGAGAACGTGCCGTCCGAGGCCAACCCCCGCACCGGCAAGATCACCGCACTCAGCACCATCGCGCTCCTGCGCGGCCTGACTTCGACGCTGCGCGTGGGATCATAGGCACATAATTGACGTGCCCCCGGCCCGAGGCCGATACTGACGGCAACGCCGCAAAGGAAGCCGCACCATGTTGACCCACGAGCTCGCCGCCAACGTCGCCGTACCGAACGACCTCGAAGCCTTTTGGATGCCGTTCACCTCGAACAAGCATTTCAAACAGGAACCGCGGCTGATCGCCCGCGCCAAGGACATGCACTTCACGGCCGTCGACGGCCGGCAGATCCTCGACGCCACGGCGGGCTTGTGGTGCTGCAATGCCGGCCATGGCCGCCCGAAGATCGTCGAGGCCGTCCAACGCCAGGTGGCCGATCTCGACTTCGCGCCTTCCTTCCAGTTCGCCCACCCCAAGGCCTTCGAGCTGGCCTCCAGGCTCGCCGCGCTCTTCCCGGGCGACCTCGACCACGCCTTCTTCACCAATTCCGGCTCCGAATCCGTCGACACGGCGCTGAAGATCGCGCTCGCCTACCACCGTGTCCGTGGCGAGGGTACGCGCACCCGGCTGATCGGCCGCGAGCGCGGCTATCACGGGGTCGGCTTCGGCGGCATCTCGGTCGGCGGCATGGTCAAGAACCGGATGTGGTTCGGCTCGCTGCTGACCGGCGTCGACCACCTCCCGCATACCCTCGACATCCAGAAGAACGCCTTCTCCAAGGGCCTCCCCGAGCACGGCGCCGAGCTCGCCGACGAGCTCGAAAAGCTGGTGGCGCTGCACGACGCGTCGAACATCGCCGCCGTCATCGTCGAACCCGTCGCCGGCTCCATCGGCGTCTACCCGCCACCGAAGGGCTACCTCGAGCGGCTGCGGGCGATCACCGAAAAGCACGGGATTCTCCTGATCTTCGACGAGGTCATCACCGGCTACGGCCGTCTCGGCAAGGGCTCGGCTGCCGAATATTTCGGCGTCCAGCCCGACCTCGTCACCACCGCCAAGGGCCTGACCTCCGGCGTGGTCCCCATGGGTGCGGTGATGGCCAGGAAGCACATCCACGACACCATCGTGGGCGCCCAGGCCGACCCCAAGGTGATCGAGCTCTTCCACGGCTACACCTACTCGGCCCACCCGCTCGCCTGTGCTGCCGCACTCGCCACTCTCGACACCTACCAGGAAGAAGGCCTCTTCGAGCGCGCCGCCGAGCTGGCGCCTTACTGGCAGGAAGCCCTGCACAGCCTCCGCGACGCCCCCAACGTCATCGACATCCGCAATATCGGCCTCATGGGTGCCGTCGAGATGAGCCCCTACCCCGGCAAACCCGGCCACCGCGCCTACGACGCCATGTGCAAAGCCTTCCACGACTTCGACATCATGATCCGCATCACCGGCGACACCATCGCCATGTCGCCACCCCTGATCGTGACGAAGGCGCAGATCGACGAGATCATGGAAAAGGTGCGCGGCGTGATCGAGGCGGTGGCGTAGGCTTCCGCAAGATCTCAGGGAAGGAAGACGCACAGACCGAGCTTTGAAGATGAAACCTTCCAGCCGTACCTCACTTTACTAGGGGATGTTCGAAACTAGGGGATGTTCGAAAGTCCGTAACTACTGAGGAAGCGTTTGACTTTTTGCCTCCTCACGAAGGAAAATA
>JAABSG010000334.1 GCA_011390475.1 Geminicoccaceae bacterium
TTCTCGAGGCCGTCCACCACGTCCTCCTTGTAGTGCAGTTGCCCGGTTTGCAGCAGCGTGCCGACCCGAACCTCGAAGATCGGCCGCGAGGTCTCGTGGTCGGTGACGATCATGCCCTGCAACTTCAGGCGCTTGACCAGGATATGGCGGAGCAGCAGCGGGCTCTTGTCCGGCCCCGGCGGTGGCGCTTCGGCATTGTAGTGGGCGATGCCGCCGATCACCGGGATGCGGGCATGCAGGTTCAAGAGCGGCAGCACGGCCTCGGTCACCGATCCGCCGACCAGCTCCAGATAGACGTCGATACCAGCGGGGCAGGCCGCCTGCAGGTTCGCCCCGAGGTCGGGAGCATGGCGGTCCAGGCAGACGTCGAAGCCGAGCTTCTCGGTCGCATAGCGGCATTTCTCCGGCCCGCCGGCGACGCCCACGACGCGGCAGCCCTCGAGTTTGGCGAGTTGGCCGGCGACGGCGCCCACGGCTCCGGTCGCGGCACCCATGACCACGGTCTCACCCGCTTTCGGCTGGGCGATCTCCATCAGCCCGACCCAGGCGGTCAGCCCCGGCATGCCGAGAATGCCCAGCGCCGTCGAGACGGGTGCCCGCTGCGGATCGACCCGGCGCAGGGCGCCGCCGGGCAGCGCGAAATGGCTGCGCCAGCCGCCGCCAGCGGCGACGATCTGACCCGCCGCGAAGCCCGGATGGCGGCTCTCGACCACCTCGGCAACGCACTCGCCGACCATCGGCTCGCCGGGCTCGACGCCGCGCGTGTAGCCTTTGGCACCACTGATCCGGCCGCGCATATAGGGGTCGAGCGAGAGCCAGAGCGTGCGGCAGAGCACCTCGCCGTCGTCGGGCACCGGCAGCGGTGTTTCGACGAGCGCGAAGGTGGCCGCGGTCGGGGTACCGGTCGGCCTCTCCTGCAGGCGGATCTCACGGCAGATGGTCATCGGCGCTCCCTTCGTGGCGGCGCGGGTCGTGGCGACCGGTCTCGTCTAGCAGAGCCGCTACCGCCTAGCGATGGGCAGACGGCCGATCGACAGAAAAGGGGTGGGCCGGCGAGCCGGCGCGGCTCGCTCGTCTGCCGGCGCGCGCCCATGCTGCGCGACGTCGGCCGCGGCGTCTGATCCCGGCCCCGGGCGCGCGCCCGAGGCCGCCGTCGGAGTCGCCGACCGGGACTCTTGCGCCCGACGGCGGGCTCTGCCAAGCGTCCGCCGGAGCCGCTCGCCGTCGGGCTGCAAGCGGCTGGATTTCGGAGCGATGCCATGACCCAGGCGAAACCGACCGTGGCGACCCTCCTCCGCGACGAGGCGGCCTTCATCGTCGCCGCGGTCACCACGGCCATCCTGATGACCGTCGGCAGCGGCTGGTTCGCGGCACTCGGGCAGCCGCTGGTGACCGCCGGACTCTTCGTCTGGGTGTTCGGGGTCATGCTGTGGTGCGCCTTCGGCGTCGTCCGCCACGCCGACGGCCTGGCCGAGCTGCTCGGCGAGCCCTACGGCACACTGATCTTGACCCTCTCCGTCATCAGCATCGAGGTGGCGCTGATCGCCGCCATCATGCTGACCGGCGAGGCCAACCCGACACTGGCGCGCGACACCATGCTCGCGGTCATCATGATCGTCATGAACTTCATGGTGGGTGCTGCGCTCTTGATCGGCGGCCTCAAGCACGGCGAGCAGGCCTTCAACCTCGAGGGGGCGCGGACCTTCCTCGCCGTGCTGATCCCGCTCGCCACGATGTCGCTGATCCTGCCCGACTTCACCAGATCGACGGCGGATGCGAGCTTCACCCCGCTGCAGGCCGGATTTTTCGCGGCGATCACCGTCGCCCTCTATGCCACCTTCCTCGCCGTGCAGACCAGGCGGCACCGTTCCTTCTTCCTCCAGCCGGGCGATGACGGCAAGCACGCCGAGACGGGCCATGGCCACCGCCCGCCGCGGTCGATCGGCTATCACGGCCTGTTTCTCGTGCTGACCATGCTGCCGATCGTGCTGCTCTCGAAGAAGCTGGCGCTGCTGGTCGATTTCGGCATCGGCACCTTGGGGGCTCCGGCGGCGCTGGGCGGCGTGCTGGTCGCCACCCTGGTGCTGTCGCCGGAAGGCCTGGCCGCGTTCAATGCCGCCCGCGCCAACCGCGTCCAGCGCGCGGTCAACATCTGCCTCGGCTCGGCGCTGGCCACGATCAGCATCACCGTGCCGGCGGTGCTGGTCATCGGCCTCGTCACCGGCCAGAAGGTCGTGCTGGGCCTCGAGCCAGTCGAGCTGGTGATGCTCCTGTTGACCCTGGTGCTGAGCATGCTGACCTTCGGCGGGGTACGGACCAACATGCTGCAGGGCGTCGTGCACCTGGTGATCTTCGCCGTCTATCTGGTGCTTATCTTCAACCCTTGAGAGTCTGCCCGAACGCCGATGCGGGCCTCGAGCACTCGCCGGAGGCCGGCCACCGGGTGCTCCTTCGTGCCGCTGCCGGCTGGCGGCGCGTGGACGGGCGATCGACGGGCCGATTGACAGGCCGGCGTGGAGCGGCGAGCGTACTCGGGTCGCTCCTCTTTCGGCGCCATGCCCATGCTCGCCTTCGTCGTTCAGCGCCTCTTTCAGTCCATCGTCGTCATGCTGGTCGTGGCCTTCGCCTGCTTCGGCCTGTTTCGCTACGTCGGTGACCCGATCAACAACATGGTCGGCCAGGAGACCTCGATCGCCGATCGGGAGGCCCTGCGCGAGCGGCTGGGCCTCAACGATCCGATGGTCGTTCAGTACGTGCGCTTCGTCGGCAACGCGCTGCAGGGCGATTTCGGCATTTCCTACCGGCTGCAGCGGCCGGTCGCGACCATCATCGCCGAGCGCCTGCCGGCGACCCTGGAGCTGGTGTTCGCCTCCGCCCTCTTGGCGCTCTTCATCGGCATTCCCTTGGGCGTCTATACCGGGCTCAACCGCGACGGCATGCTGGCCAGGCTGATCATGACGGTCTCCCTGGTCGGCGTCTCGCTGCCCACCTTCGTCATCGGCATCGGGCTGATCTACATCTTCGCCGTCAACCTGCAGTGGCTGCCCTCCTTCGGCCGCGGCCAGACGGTGGAGGTCGGCTGGTGGACGACAGGCCTGTTGACCGTCTCGGGTCTCAAGGCGATCATTCTGCCCTCGATCACGCTCTGCCTCTACCAGCTCACGCTGTTGATGCGGCTCGTGCGCGCCGAGATGCTGGAGGTGCTCAGGACCGACTACATCAAGTTCGCCCGTGCCCGGGGCCTCACCAACCGGGCCATCCACTTCAGCCACGCCTTGAAGAACACGCTGGTCCCGGTGATCACCATCACCGGCCTGCAGATCGGCTCGCTGATCGCGTTCTCGATCATCACCGAGACCGTGTTCCAGTGGCCGGGCATGGGCTTTCTCTTCATCCAGGCGGTGCAGTTCGCCGACATCCCGGTCATGGCGGCCTACCTGGTGATGGTCGCGTTCTTCTTCGTCGCCATCAATTTCATCGTCGATCTCTTGTATTTCGCCGTGGACCCGCGGCTGCGGATGCCCCGCGGCGGCGGTGCGCACTGAGCGTCGGCCGAGCGACGGCTTTAAACTGTAAATCTACTTTAGGCGAATAAAACTCTATTGATGATTGAATAGGCTGCTACTCAACATGGTATGAGTGGCTGGCGGTTGTCGTTCACATGCCCGGCACATGTGTTAAGCCGTTCTTCAGGTTTAACCGAGTGTTAACAGTTTCGAGCGGTGCAGCATCGGCGCATCGGCAGCGTTGCCGA
>JAABSG010000335.1 GCA_011390475.1 Geminicoccaceae bacterium
GAGCCGGCCGTGGGCCCGGTGGCACGCATCATCTCGATGCCGGGAATGGATCAGGCTTCACAGGCTGTGGCGTTGGTGAGAAAGTGGCCGGCGAGCCGCTTTGGCTGGAGGGCCGCATGGGTCCGGGCGAGCCCGTCGCCGAGGTCACGGCTGGGCATGCGACGGACCTGCAGTCGAGATATCCGAGCCGGGCGGCCAGATATTCGGCCCTTTGCCCCATCGATCCTCGATTTTCTCCATCGTCGGCCATCTGCCATACGGCCTATCTGATCCGCGTGGCCATCACCTCGAACGAGATGGCATGACGGCAGGCTGCCATTTCGTGAAGGATTGGCGACCGTCGTGCGTACGATGCCGGATCCGGCGATCGATCGCCTGCTCGAGCCTTGGTGGCTCGGGCCATGCGGCTGGGGTCCGCGGGTGCGTCGCGGCATTGCGTGACGCACCCGAGCGACGGTTGGACCGAGGGGCAGGCGTGCCGCTCTCCGGCACGTCGAGCGTAAAGCGCGACCATCGATACTCGACATCCGGCCATCCCCCACATCGGGGACGGGCGCCGATGCCCGGAAGACCGTCAACCGAGCCGCCGTCGTGCGACGGCCGACGTCCACCTCTCGGCACTCGCTATTGCACGACCATGCCGCCGTCGATCATCAAGAGCTGGCCGGTCATGTAGTCGCTCTCGTGGCTGGCGAGAAAGGCGGCGGTGCCGATGACGTCCTCGGGGTAGGAGTAGCGCTTGAGGAGGATCATGCTCTCGGCCAGCTTGTCCATCGATTCGCCGGCCTTCTCGAACTTGCCGATGGCCACCAGGTCCTTGTCGAGCTGCTCCCAGAGCTCGGTGCGGACGACGCCCGGGCCGTAGCCGTTGACCGTGATGTTGTGCTGCGCCAGAGCCTTCGCACCGCCGTTGATCATCGCCAGCACGGCGTGCTTGCTGCAGCTGTAGGGGACGACATCGTCGAACGCCTGGCGCGAGAGGATCGAGCCCACGTTGATGATCTTGTACGGCTTTTCGGGCCGCCCCTGGGCGATCATCTGCTTGGCCGCCTCCTGCATGCCGAGCAGTGTGCCCAAGGCATTGACGTCCATGATCTGCTGCCAGTTCGCCTCGGTGATGTCGAGGAACATCAAGGGTTTGTTGATGCCGGCATTGTTGAGCATGACGTTCAGGCTGCCGAAGGCGTCGACCGTGGCCTTGACCGCGGCCTGCATCTGGTCGCGCTTGGTGACGTCGAGTCCGACCGCGATCGCCTCGCCGCCCTTCGATTTGATCCGCTCGACCACGGTCTCGCAGCCGTCCAGGTTGAGATCGCCGACGCAGACCTTGGCCCCCTGCGCCGCGTAATGCTCGGCGACGGCAGCCCCCATGCCGCGCGCCGCGCCGGTGATCAGCACATGCTTGTCGGCGAGCCGGGTCTTGTCCATGAAACGTCCTCCCTTCGTACTTCGAGTGAAAGCTAACGAGTTGTTTTGCCGGGCGAACCCGCGAACTTGTCCATTGTCGATACTTCAGGCGGGCGGTCAGCGGGCGAGCCAGCCACCGTCGACCGCGAGCATGGCGCCGTGCACGTAGCTGGCGGCCGGCGAGGCGAGGAAGACGGCGGCGCCGGCCATCTCGTCGGGTTCGGCAAAGCGGCCGGCCGGGATCCGGGCGAGGAGTGCCGCACTGCGCTCGGGATCGGCGCGCAGCGCAGCCGTGTTGGCGGTGGCCGTGTAGCCGGGGGCTATGGCGTTGACGTTGATGCCGAGCGCCGCCCATTCGTTGGCGAGCGCCCGGGTCAGGCCCAAGAGCGCGTGCTTGGCCGCGGCATAGCCCGGCACGAAGACGCCGCCCTGCTCGCTCAGCACCGAGGCGATATTGACGATGCGCCCGCCTTTGCGGTGCTCGGCCATGCGTCGGGCCACGGCTTGTGCCACGAGGAAGGCGGCATCGAGATCGACCGCCATCACCCGCCGCCAGTCTTTCAAGGCGTGGTCGAGCGCCGGGTCGCGGTGGATGATCCCGGCATTGTTGACCAGGATGTCGACCGGCCCGAGCGCCGCCTCGACCTCTGCCACGATGCCGGCGGCCGCCGCCTCGTCCAGTCGCTCGAGATCGCCCTGGACAGCGTGCGTCCGGCGACCGAGGCCACGGACGGCGGCCAGCACAGGCTCGGCCGGCCGGCTGTGGTAGAGGAGCGCCACGTCGGCGCCGGCCGCGGCGAGACCCATGGTAATGGCCTCGCCGATCCCCGCCGCCCCGCCGGTGACGAGAGCCGTCTTGCCGGCGAGCGAGAAGGCGTCCGCCATACTGCCGGGCATCGTCAGTACCGGTTGGCGATGGGCAATTCCTCGGCCGGGAAATGGGTGATCACCTTGCAGCCG
Source organism: Geminicoccaceae bacterium (assembly GCA_011390475.1). Taxonomy (GTDB): domain Bacteria; phylum Pseudomonadota; class Alphaproteobacteria; order Geminicoccales; family Geminicoccaceae; genus SLRI01. The sequence goes on from JAABSG010000335.1 coordinate 2,368, forward strand.
GTGTCGGTGACCACGACCTCCTCTTCGATTCGGGCCGCCGAGTAGCCGTCCGAGGCCGGGCAGTAGGTCTCGAGTGCGAAGACCATGCCCGTCTGGATCTCCATCGGCCGCTCGAGGCTGACCAGCCGGCTGATGATCGGCCGTTCGTGCAATGCCAGGCCGAGGCCGTGGCCGAACTGCAGGCCGAAGGCGGAGAGCTCGTCCGGAAAGCCGAACTCCTCGGCCTTGGGCCAGAGCTTGGCCACCTGATCGGTGCCGACGCCCGGACGTATCGCCTCGATCGCCTTGTCCAGCCATTCGCGGCAGCGGATATAGGCGTCGTTCTGCGACGGCGTCGCCCGGCCGACATTGAAGGTCCGGTAGTAGCAGGTGCGATAACCGTTGAACGACTGCAGGATGTCGAAGAAGGCCTGGTCACCCGGGCGGATCAGCCGGTCGGTGAAGTTGTGCGGGTGCGGGTTGCAGCGCTCGCCCGAGATCGCATTGATCGCCTCGACATCGTCCGAGCCCATCTCGTAGAGCATCTTGTTGGCCCTAGCGACGATGTCGTTCTCGCGCACCCCCGGCTTCAGCTCCTCCCAGATCATGTGGTAGACGCCGTCGACCATGGCGGCTGCCTGGTTGAGCAGTGTGATCTCGTCGATGTTCTTGATCTCGCGGGCATCGAGCATGATCTGCTGGCCGTCGACGATGTGCATCCCGGCTTCCTGCAGAGCGAACATCATCGCGGTCTCGGCGAGGTCGACGCCGATCTTGGCGTTCCCGACCCCGGCCTCGCGCAGGAGCCCCATGATCTCCTCGCTGTGTGCCTTCATCAGCCCGAAGGAGGGCGGGATGGTGCCGCGCATGCCGAGCACACCGGCCCGGCAATGCGACGGGTCGAGCCAGTCGCAATAGAGCTTGTGGTGCACCGCGGCCGAGCCGAAGTCCCAGACGATGGGATCGTTGCCCTCGGTCAGAAGCGCGAAGCGGCAGAGCTTGTCGCGCTCCCACTCGCCGATCTTGGTACCCGAGACGTAGCGGATATTGTTGACGTCGAAGAGCAGCAGGGCGCCGCAGTCCGAATTCTTCAGGGCCTGCTGCGCCCGGGCGAGGCGGTAGCGCTGCAGCCGGCGAAAGTCGACGCGGGTCTCGAAATCGACCCCCATCTTGCCGGGCGAGGGGATGGCGCGGTTCCAGTTCCAGTGGTGATCGAGGTCGCTGTCGGTCATGACGCGGGACTCCTAAAAGAGGGGCGCGGCATCGGCCCTCGAAGCTGGCCGATGCGGTGATCGGGCTCAGTAGTGGCCGTGGCCGCGCATCAGTCGGTCGGCGCGGTTCTGCGCGTCGGTCAGGGCCTGATCGATGGTCTTGAGGCCGCGGCACATGTCGTGCAGCT
>JAABSG010000336.1 GCA_011390475.1 Geminicoccaceae bacterium
CTGGCGAACGGCGTCCTCGAGGTCGCCGATGCTTTTGACGGTGACACCGATGGCGCCCATGGATTCGGCATGTTTGGCGAAATCGACACGGAAGGCACCGTTCGCGGTCCGACAGGTGTCGAGCGAGTTGTTGAAGGAGGGAACTCCCTTGGCCCGCTGCAGCCGATCGATGACGAGAAAACCGCCATTGTCGCAAACGACGACGATCAACTTGTGGCCGGCGAGGACGGACGAATAGATGTCAGAGTTCATCATCAAATAGCTGCCGTCGCCGACCATGACGAACGTGTCGCGGGATGGGTCGGCCATGGCGGCGCCCCAGCCGCCGGCGATCTCGTAGCCCATGCAGGAGAAGCCGAACTCGCAGTCGAAGGTGCCGATGCCCTTGGCCTTCCAGTTCATCAAGAGCTCGCCCGGCATGCCGCCGGCGGCGGTGAGCGCCAGGTCGCGGTCGGCAGCGATGCGGTTCACGGCGCCCACGACATGGGCATAGGTCGGGAGTTCGGCGTTGGTCGGGCCGCTGCGCTGGTCGATGTAGTCGTTCCATTTCGCATAGAGCGCCTGGCTGTGCGCGCGCCAGGATACCGGTGCCTTCCAGTCACCCAGGGCGGCACCCAGCTCTTCGAGGCTCACCTTGGCGTCGCCGACCACGGCCAGGCTCTGGTGCTTGTGGGCGTCGAAGCGGGCGGCGTTCAGGCCGATGAAACGGGCGTCCGAGGCGAAGAGCGTCCAGGAGCCGGTGGTGAAGTCCTGCAGCCGGGTGCCGACGGCGAGCACCACGTCGGCCTCGGCGGCGAGTTCGTTGGCCGACGACGCGCCCATGATGCCGATGGGCCCCGCGTTCATGGGGTGGTCGTGAAGAAGCGTGGTGCGGCCGTTGAGGGTCTCGCCTACGGGGATGTTGTGCTTGTCGGCGAAGCTCGCGAGGAGTGCCTCGGCATCCGACCAGCGGACGCCGCCGCCGGCGATGATCAGCGGCTTTTCCGCGGATTTGAGCAGTTGGGCCGCGGTCTTCAGGTCCAAGACGTCGGGCCGGGCCCGTGGAATGCGGTGGACCTTGGGCTCGAAGAAGCGGACGGGGTAGTCGTAAGCCTCGGCCTGGACGTCCTGGCAGAGGCCGAGGAAGGCCGGGCCGCAATCGGCCGGGTCGAGCATGGTGGCCACCGCTTGTGGCAAAGACTGGATGATCTGTTCGGGCCGGGTGATGCGGTCCCAGTAGCGGGTGACGGGCTTGAAGGCGTCGTTGACCGAGATGGTGGGGTCGTCGAAGCGCTCGACCTGCTGCAGCACCGGGTCCGGGGCACGGCTGACATAGTAGTCGCCGGAGAGCAGCAGCACGGGCAGGCGGTTGGTATGTGCCACGGCGGCGGCGGTGACCATGTTGGTGGCGCCGGGGCCGATCGAGGAGGTGGCGACCATGATCTGCCGGCGCTTTTTCGCTTTGGCGAAGGCGATGGCGGCAAGGGCCATGGACTGTTCGTTCTGGCCGCGCCAGGTGGGCAGTTCGTCCTGAACGGCTTCGAGGGCTTCCGACAGGCAGGTGACGTTGCCGTGCCCGAAAATGGCGAAGACGCCGGGGAAGAGCGGCTGCTCGTGGCCGTCGATCATGATCCGCTGGTTGATCAGGTACTTGACCAGTGCCTGGGCCATGGTCAGCCGAATCGTCTGCATCGCTCCCCTCCCCGTTTCTCACTCGAACATGCCGTGACCATACAGCCGTCCGGGACGCAGGTGAAGTGGCAATGAAACGTTTATTCCATTTGCACAAGATAGCGGAACAAACTATCCAAGCCGGCGAAATGATCGGGGAGAACCTTCATGTTACGCTTTGCCTTGTTCGGATGTGGCCGGATCGGCCGGATGCACGGCCATAATCTGGTGAGCCACCCCAAGGCCGAATTGGCCTGGGTCTATGACGTGGTCGAAGCGGCGGCTGCGGAGGTCGGGGCAAAGCACGGGGCCAAGGTCGCCGCGACCATCGACGAGGCACTGGCCGATCCGGCGGTCGACGCGGTGCTGATCGCCTCCTCGACAGATACCCATATCGAGTTGATCCAGCGCTCGGTGGAAGCCGGCAAGGCCGTCCTCTGCGAGAAGCCGATCGACCTCGACATCGCCCGCGTCGATGCCTGCTGGGCTGCGATCGAGGGCAAGAACCCCAGGGTGATGATCGGCTTCAATCGCCGCTTCGACCCTTCCTTCAAGGCCGTCCACGACGCGATCCGGGCGGGCGAGATCGGCGATCTCCGCCAAGTTGCGATCACCAGCCGCGACCCCGGCATTCCCCCTGTGGCCTACATGCAAGTCGCGGGTGGCCTCTTGCGCGACATGACCATCCACGATTTCGATCTGGCGCGCTATCTCTTGGGCGAGGAGCCGGTCAAGGTCGCCTGCTTCGCCCAGGCGTTGATCGCCCAGGAGGTGAAGGACCTGAACGACCACGACACGGCGATGATCCTGCTCGAGACCGCCTCGGGGCGGCAGGCCTGTATCACCAACTACCGGGCGGCCACCTACGGCTACGACCAGCGGATCGAGGCCATCGGCGAGACCGGTATGGTCAAGGCCGAGAACCGTCGGCCGCACACCATGGAGCGCTGGGGGGCGGACGCCACCGAGGCCAAGGCACCGGTGCTGCACTTCTTCATCGAGCGCTATCAGGAAGCCTACAACGCCGAGATCCAGGCCTTCGTCGAGGCGGTCGAGGCGGGCGGGCCGATGCCGGTGAGCTTCGAGGACGGCCGGCGGGCGCTGATGCTGGCCAATGCGGCCTACGAGTCGCTGGCGTCCGGGCGGGCGGTGACCGTCGCCTAGCCGGGTGCGGCCCCTGCCGATCGTTGTGAGCCGGCGGCGAAGCTGGTAAGCGATCCGACGGTTGCGTTTCTGACAGTAAAGGAAGGTCGTCGTGGACGGGCGTCACGAGGTCGACGACGAGCACGTCTTTGTTGCCCGAGCGCTCAAGGCCACGATCCGCATCGGCTTGCTGCTGCTGCTGATCGTCTGGTGCTTCAGCATCGTCCGCCCCTTCTTGGTGCCCGTGGCCTGGGGAATCATTATCGCCGTTGCGAGCTTCGGGCTCTACGAGCGCTTGGAGTCGGTGACCGGCAGGCGGCGAAGACTGGCCGGCGCCCTCTATGCGATGCTCGGCCTCGTCGTGCTCGTCGCCCCCGTGACCCTCCTCGGTGGCACGCTGATCGACGGGACCAGGGCGCTCGCCGTCGGGCTAGCAGCCGGCACGCTGCACGTGCCGCCACCGCCGACCGAAGTTGCGGACTGGCCCCTGCTCGGCCAGCAGATCTTCCAGTTCTGGCAGCTCGCCTCGACCAATTTGCAGCAGGCGCTCTCGGCGGTCCAGGAGCAACTGACTCTGGTCGGCCGCTGGCTGCTCGGTTTCGTCGGCGCGATCCTTTTGGGCTTCTTCCAGTTCGTGGTCGCGATCTTCATCGCCGCGGGTCTGGTGATGAATGCCAAAGGCGGTGAGCGGCTGGCGGGCGAGCTCGCAACCAGCTTCGTGGGACCCGGGGGCAGTGCCTATGCCGAGCTCGCGACCAAGACGATCCGTAGCGTTGCCAAGGGCATCCTCGGTGTTGCCCTCGTCCAATCGCTCCTCGCCGGGATCGGCTTCGTCGTCGCAGGTGTGCCGGCAGCCGGGCTCCTGGCGTTGGTCTGCCTGATCCTCGCCATCGTCCAGATCGGCCCGGCACTGGTCCTCATCGGCGTGGTCATCTACCAGTTCACCGTCA
>JAABSG010000337.1 GCA_011390475.1 Geminicoccaceae bacterium
CGAAGCGCAGCGCTCCCGCGCCCCCGTCCAGCGCCTGGTCGACAAGGTCGCTGCCTATTTCGTGCCGACGGTCGTGGGTGTGGCCATCCTCGCTTTCGTCGTCTGGGCGATCTTCGGCCCGCCGCCTGCCATGGCCTATGCGGTCATCGTCGCGGTCTCCGTCCTCATCATCGCCTGCCCCTGCGCTTTGGGCCTCGCCACGCCGATGTCGATCATGGTGGGCGTCGGCCGTGGTGCGGAGGTCGGTGTCCTGGTCAAGAATGCCGAGGTCCTGGAGCGCCTGGCCGCCGTTGATACGCTGGTCGTCGACAAGACCGGCACGCTGACGCTGGGCAAGCCCTCGCTCGTCGGCATCGAGACGGTCGAGGGCGGCCCGGACGAGACCGAACTCCTCCGCCTCGTCGCCAGCCTCGAGCGCGGCAGTGAGCATCCTTTGGCAGCCGCGATCGTCGAGGGTGCGAAGGCGCGCGAGATCGGCCTGGAGGAGGCCCGCGACTTCGACTCGTTCACCGGCAAGGGGGTGCGGGGCGAGGTCGACGGTAAGGACGTCGCGGTCGGCAACACCGCCCTCTTCGAGGAGCTCGGAATCGATCCGGGCGGCCTCGCCGACGCCATGGCGGCGCGGCAGGAGAAGGGCGAGACCGTCGTCCTCGCGGCCATCGCCGGCAAGGCCGCGGGCCTTCTGGCCGTCGCCGACCCGATCAAGGACGGTGCCAAGTCCGCCCTCGAGGCGTTGCGCGAGGAGGGCGTGCACATCGTCATGCTCACCGGCGACAACCGCAGGACGGCCGAGGCCGTCGCCAAGGAACTCGGCATCGAGCGCGTCGAGGCGGAGGTGTTGCCCGACCAGAAGAGCGAGGTGGTCAAGAAGCTCCGCGAGGAGGGGCGGGTGGTCGCGATGGCCGGTGACGGGGTCAACGACGCCCCGGCCCTGGCGGCGGCCGATGTCGGCATCGCCATGGGCTCCGGCTCCGACGTGGCGCTCGAGAGCGCCGGGGTCACCCTGGTCAAGGGCGAACTCTCCGGCATCCTCCGCGCCCGCAAGCTGAGCCGGGCGACGCTTGCCAACATCCGCCAGAACCTGGTCTTCGCCTTCGGCTACAACAGCCTGGGCGTGCCGATCGCCGCCGGCATCCTCTACCCGGTAACCGGCCTCCTCTTGAACCCGATGATTGCGGCCCTGGCGATGAGCCTCAGCTCGGTCTCGGTGATCGGCAACGCGCTCAGGCTTCGCCAGCAGAAGTTCTAGTCATACAGGAAAGATTGTAGGGGACGATGATCGTCCCCTACGACCCCTGCGGTCTTTTTTCCGCCGGCATCTCGTGCAGGGCGCCGTCGCGAAGGAACGGAGGGGCCCGGGGAGGCGCTGCCTCCCCGGATCTCTTAGCCACTAGAGCGCGACGTTGAAGCGGCGCTCGAGCGCGTTCGTCAGCTTGGCGATCGGGTAGCAGTAGAGGAAGAAGCAGAGCAGCACGAAGGAGTAGACCGGGATCAGCAAGGCCGGGTCCTGCTCGGCGGCGAGCACGCGCCCGGCCTGGGTCATCATCTCCGAGACGCCGACGATCGAGGCCAGGACCGTTGCCATGGTGAGGATCGCATAGAGGTTCATCCAGGGCGGCAGCATCCGCTTGATGCATTGCGGCAGGATGACCAGCCAGACGGTCTGCCGGCGGGTCAAGGCCAGGCTCTCGGCCGCCTGCCACTGGCCTTCCGGGACCGAACGCACGGCGCCTCTGACGATCTCCGCCACATTGGCCATGACCGGGAGTGCCAGGCCGATCACCGCCTTGATCCAGTCCGGAAACGGGACGACCAGCCCACCCAGGCGGAACTCGAAGGGCAGCATGTACATGCAGTAGAAGAGCAGCACGAGCCAGGGCGCGTTTCTGAAGAACTGCGTCACCACCCAGGAGCCCATGCGCACCGGCGGCAGCAGCGAGACCTGCATCAGGCCGAGAAAGGCGCCAGCCGTGGTGCCGAGCGCCATGGCGGCGAGCGAGATGCCGATATTGAAGAGAAAGCCCTGCAAGAGCACGGGCAGCCACTTCCAGAGGGTGACGACGGCACTGGGCCGGCCGGTCGCGACTTGTGCCTCGGCGAGCCCGGCCGCGAGCACGAGGCCCACCGCCAGCATCAGCCCGTAGCGCCAGTCGAGCCGCACCAGCGGCAGCCCGCCCAGGAGCCGCTCGGCTGCGACCCGGCGGGCCAGCCGGTCGGCCGCCGGCAGCAGGACGGGCATGTCGGTCGAGCCGCGAAGATCAGCGGGCCGGCTCACTGGCCGAAGCCCGGCAGCCGCATCGCCCGTTCCCAGCGGTGCATCACCCAGACGAGAATGGCCACCAGCAGGACGTAGGCGACGAGCAGGAAGGTCATCATTTCCGGCACGTTGACCGAATCCGACCAGATCTGATTCGCCATGTAGAGCATTTCCGGCACGGCGATGGCGTAGGCCAGGGTCGTGGTCTTGACCAGATTGACGAGGTTGTTGTTGAGCGCCGGCAGGCAAATGCGAAAGGCCAGCGGCAGGACGATCAGGAGGTAGATCTGCAGCCGGGTGAAGCCCAGGGCCTCGGCGGCCTGGGTGGTCGCCGGCGGCACCGCCTCGATGCCGGAGCGGAAGATCTCGACATTGAAGGCGCCGGCGAACAGGCTCAAGGCGATGATCGCCCAGTGCCAGTTGCTCAAGTAAGGCTCGGCCATGCCGAAGCGGTTGACGGCGGTCGGCATCAGGCTGCCGATGGCGAAGAAGAAGAAGTAGAGCTGGACGAGCGGCGGGGTATTTCTGAAGAACTGCACGTAGCCTTGGACCAGCGCGCGGACGATCCGACTCTTCGCCCCCTGCAGCCAGGCGCCGACGAGGCCGATCAGCACCGAAAGAACGAGGCAGACGAGCGAGAGATAGACAGTGTTCCAAAAACCCCGGATCAGCCGGTCGCGGTCGTAGCTGTCGTAGACGAAGGTGAGGTTGATGCCGGTGTCACGATAGAGCTCGCGCGCCCACTCGACGATCACCCCCTCCAAGCGTCATCCTCCACGACCATCGGCCCGGCGACCGGCCGCCTCAGTTGTCCTTGAAGGCCTCGTGCTGGGCCAGGGCGAAGGGGGTGTTCGCGACCCCGTATTCCGTTTCGAGCTCCAGGATGATGCCGCTCTTGTGCCAGTCGGCGATCACCTCGGCCATGAAGGCGTAGAAATTGTCCTCGCCGTGCTGCACCGCGAGGCCCCAGGGCGAATCGTCGATGGTCTCGAGCGGCATCTCCCAATCCGCCCACTCCTCCTCGCCGAGCCGCGAGGTGATGAAGCTGTCGTCGTAGACGAAGGCGGCGCAGCGGCCCTGCTGGAGCGCGGTCAAGACCTCGGCCGTGCCGGTAAAGGCCACGATCTCGGCGCCGAACTCCTCCTCGGTCTTGCGGTTGTAGAAGGCGCCCTGGATGCCGCAGACCGGCACGCCGCGGAGTTCCTCCCACTCGGTGATGCCGGCAGCCTTCCTGACCAGGATGTTGGTGCCGGAGCTGTAGTAGTTGGGCTCGACGATGTTGACGACCTGCCGGCGCTCCTCGGTGTCGGTCATGGTCGCGATCATCAAATCGATGCGGCCCTGCTCGAGGAACTGCATGCGGTTGGAGGCCACGACCGGCACGAACTCGACGTCGACGCCGAGCCGGTCGGCAACGTCCTTGGCCAGCGTGGGCTCGATGCCGATGATCTCGCCGTTGGGGTCG
>JAABSG010000035.1 GCA_011390475.1 Geminicoccaceae bacterium
TTCGTCAAGCTCCTCGACCAGGGCTTCTTCGACGATCTCGCCGAGCGCTACCAGCTCACCGACATTCGAATCACCACTGCGCAAGGTGACACCGATCTCGCCGCCCTCGACCTCGCGACGGTCGATGGCACCGCGGCCGGCCGGCTGATCTGGCAGCCGCATCGCCCGGGCCGACAGTTCCTCTACTCGATCGCCCCGTCATTGCTGATCGCCCTCGTCGTGATCGCCGGGTTCAGCCTTTATGTGATGCGCCATGCCGGCCAGGCGGCGAGCGCCATTGAAGAGAGTCGGGCGCGGTTCCGCGACGTCGCGGATGCGAGCTCGGACTGGATCTTCGAGACCGACCCCGAGCTGCGCTTCGTCTTCGTGTCCGAGCGCGTCGCCCAGCTCACCGGCCGGGCGGCCGAGGCGATGGTGGGGCGCACCCTCTACGACGTCTTTCACCATGGCGACAACGCCGTTCAATGGGCTCGCTACCAACAGGCCCTGGCCCAAGCGAAGCCGTTCAGAAACGTGCTCGCCCTCTGCGACGACGCTGATGGCGGCCGGCTGACGTTGCGCATCGCCGGCAAGCCGAGCGTCGACGAAACCGGTCGGTTCCTGGGCTATCGCGGCACCGCAACCGACCTCACCCGCGAGCTCGACGCCGAGCGCCGCGCCCAGTTCTTGACCCGTCACGACGCGCTCACGGGTCTGCCCAATCGCAGCCTTCTGGGCGAGCGACTGGACGAGACGATCGTAACGGTGGGCCGCCGGCGCGACATGGCAGCGGTGCTGAGCATCGATCTCGACCGCTTCAAGGACGTCAACGACACCCTCGGCCATGCCGCCGGCGACGCGCTGATCCAGGAGGCCGCAAGACGGCTGGAGGCGTGCATTCGCGAAACCGACACGCTGGCGCGGATCGGCGGCGACGAGTTCGTCGTCATCCAGACTGCGGTGCAGGACGTGGGCGCGGTCGAGTTCCTCGCTCGCCGCATCCTCGATGTGTTGGAAGAGCCCTTCGAGCTCGACGGCGAGCGGGTGTTGATCACGACCAGCATCGGCATCGCCTTGATCCCGCTCGACGGCTCGATCAGCGGTCGGCTGCTGCAGAGCGCGGATATCGCGCTCGATCGCGCGAAGTCCGAGGGCCGCGGCACGTTCCGCTTCTTCGAGCGCCACATGGACGCGAAGCTGCAGGAGCGCAAAGGCCTCGAGCGCGATCTCCGCCTCGCCCTCGTCCGAGGCGAGCTCGAGCTGTTCTACCAGCCCAAGATCGACCTTCACGCCGGCCGGGTGAGTGGGGTCGAGGCGCTGATTCGCTGGAACCATCCTGAGCGCGGCATGGTCTCACCGCTCGCCTTCATCGGTGTCGCCGAACAGACCGGACTGATCCACGAGCTCGGCGAATGGGTGCTGCGAACCGCCTGCACGGCGATGGCGGGTCACGGCAAGCTCGAGCTCGCGGTCAATCTCTCGGCTGTCCAGCTCAAACGCGGCAAGGTCGCTTCGATGGTCGAAGGCGTGCTCGCGGAGACCGGTTTCGATGCCCGACGGCTGGAGCTCGAGATTACCGAGACCGTGATGGTCGATGGCACCGAGGCGGTGATCGCCGACCTGCGCCGTGTCAAGGACCTCGGTGTCAGGATCGCCATGGACGATTTCGGCACGGGCTATTCGAGCCTGAGCTATCTCAACCGCTTTCCCTTCGACAAAATCAAGATCGACCGGTCCTTCATCAACGACCTCGGCGGCCGCGGCAAAGGCCAGGCGATCGTCAAGGCGGTGATCGGTATCGGCAAGAGCCTCGGCATCGCGATCTGCGCCGAGGGCGTGGAGACCAGCGATCAGCTGCGGTTTCTCGAGTGCGCCGGGTGCGACGAGGTGCAGGGTTACTATTTCGCCAAGCCGATGCCGAAAGCCGCCCTCGAGGCCTTCCTCGAGCAGCCCCTCGCCCTCTACGCGCCCGCCGCCTGACACCGGCCGACCGACCGAGGACGGCCCAGCCGTGGCGGCTGGCGCGGCACTGAAGCCGGCACCGCTCGCCCTGGGGACGCCTCTGGGGACCGGCAGGACGGAACGCCTCGCCGCAGCACCGCGGTTGCGGCGGGAGACGTGCGGCAACGACTGCCGGAGCGGGGCCGGGCTGAGCGATTGCCGGTGCGCCCCTGGCGAGCCGGGGCGGCCATCGGCTATCGCAAAAGCGCCGAGGATGCGCGGCTCTTCCTTTCCAGCGTCGCTCACCTCGGTGGCCTGGGCCGCATCGGCGCTGCCTCGGCCGACGAGCGGCGCCGGAGGTGCCTCATCACGGCACTTCGGTGTCGCTGCGCCGACCGGCGCCACCCGACACACCGCACCGACGGCCTGCCGGCAAAGTCCCGATAGTCGTGATGCGACGCTTAATCGACCGGCGGCGAGGAAGCGTGGGCGCCACAGCGGCAGCGCGGCGCGCTCGAACGTCCACGCGGGCTATCGGCGGAGCCCACCGGCCGATTTCGCCGCAGGCCCTCCACCGAAATTTGCGGCATGGGGCGCTTGTCGATGCTGCGGGCGTCGCTCGCCGCTCGCGATGCGCGACTCCAGCGCAAGGGGGCACATCGCCCAAATCTCAAAAACCGAGCGCCGAGCCCTTTGAACCGCCCCGGGTTTGCCGGAGGCTGGTTGGTTTGAGTCCTACGCCGCGATCGGCTCGGTCTCCAGCTCTTCGTGGAAGGCGGCTTCGGCCTCGGCCGGCGGTATGTTGCCGATCGGCTGGAGCAGCCGGCCATTGTTGAACCAGTCGACCCATTCGAGGGTGGCGAGTTCCACGGCAGCGAGGCTTCGCCAGGGACTGCGGCGGTGGATCACCTCGGTCTTGTAGAGGCCGATGACCGTTTCTGCCATCAAAGGCCAGGAGGCCTTTGATCCGATCTCCAGAGGAGACGCGGCCAGCAGGCGGCGGAGGGGCATTGTCGTCGCTGTCCCCGACGCTGCCGACAGAAGGTTCGAGACCAGCCTCGGCGAGCCGCTCGGTGTATTTGACGAGACGTATTGGACGCCATCGATCGTCAGCAGGCGATCGATCCGATCGCCGAAGGCGACAGGGCCAGGAGGCCCTGGAGGGATCGCTGTGGTGGATCAGCCCATCCCGTCGTACGGGACTCCGGTCGTGCCGCGCCTGCTCGAGGGCATCGAGGACGAAGCCGGCGCTGGCCGTGGACGAAACCCGCCAGCCCTATTGTCCAGCGAGTGGCGGGCGGGCGAAGGCGTCGATGACGAAGGCCGTGTAGACGAAGCCCTGCCACGTCGAGACGTAGGTGAAGTCGGAAAAGGCCGCGCAAAGGAGCCGGCGCGATGCCGAGCTGCCCCCGCCCGGCGGCATCGTGATGTGCCATGGTGGTTGCGCTGACGACCACCCGAAGCAGGAGGCATCCATGGAGCAGGCTACCATCAAAGGCCAGGAAGCCTTTGATCCGACCTCCGAAGGAGACAGGGCCAGGAGGCCCTGGAGGCATCGGCATCGATCTCGCCAAGCGCACGTTTCAGCTGCACGGTTCTGCCGCAGACGGCTCGGTAGTGTTCCGCAAGAAGCTGCCGCGGGAGAAGGTTCTGTTGTTCCTGGCGGCTCAGCCGCCGGCCGTTGTCGCTATGGAGGCCTGCGGTAGCGCGCATCACTGGGGTCGCGAGGTCACAGCACTCGGCCACACGGTGAAGCTCATGCCGCCGATCTACGTGAAGCCCTTCGTCAAGCGGCAGAAGAACGACATGGCGGACGCTGAAGCCATCGCCGAGGCTGCATCGCGCCCGACCCGGATTGTCGAGGGGGCGGTTCGTCGCGATCAAAGCGGCAGAACAGCAGGGCCAGGGCATGCTGTTCCGCACGCGGGATCGCCTGGTGCGTCAACGAACACGGTCGATCAACGCCCTGCGGGAGCATCCGGCCGAGTTCGGCCTCGTCGCGCCCCTGAAAATCAGGGGATTAGGGATCCGGCACGGGTCGATCGTCTGGCTCGGGCGGTCGCTGATGAGACAGTCCCGTTGCCGCCGACCGTGCGCGAGCTCGCCCAGCTCCTGCTCGGACAGATCGCCGAGCTGGGCGAGAAGATCGACGCACTCGAGAAGGAGATCAAGCGGCGGGCGCCACGGGACGAGCAGATCGCGCGCCTCATGACCATCCCCGGCGTGGGTGCCATCTGCGCTACCGCGGTGCAGGCGTTCTGCCCGTCCCCCTCCACCTTGGCATGGCCGCGTTCCAGAGTGGCCGCGACCCCCCTCGAACAAGCTGGGCCGCCTGGCTCGGCTTGACGCCGAAACAGCCTTCAACCGGTGGCAAGACGCGGCTCGGAAATACCTCGAAGATGGGCCAGCGCGACATCCGCCACCTTTTGCTCATCGGTGCGTCTGCGGTCGTCACCCCGATCGCCCGAAGAGGGGCTGCCCGTAAAGGGCCGCCGCAAGGGTCGTGGCTCGCTCGGATGATGATGGGGAAAAAACTCCGCATGGTCGTCGTCGTTGTGTTCGCCAACAAGATGGCCCGGACCGTCTGGGCGCCGAGCGTCCGCGAGACGACCTGCAGGGCTCCCGCCGCCGCCCGAGCCGGCGGCCGGCGGGTGCACCGGTGATGTGAGCAGGTCGACGGAAGGTGAGGGACATCGGTCGCCCGATTGGGGTCAACGAGACGGGATCGCCAAAACCTGCACCGCCCCGAGCGCCAAAAAGCGCGCAAACCCGATAGGGACGCGATCCGCATATCGCCATACAGGCCCGCGGCAACGAACCGCCGCATCACGAGGCCGGACACACGACCGCACCTGATCGCATGTCCTCGGCCAACCAAAGAGTCCGCTCGCATCAACGGGGACACCCGCCTCGTCGGCGCTCTGCTGCTCGAGCAGAACGACGAATGGTCGGCCCAGAGATCCCGCTACATGCCCCTCGAGACCATCGCTCGGACCGGCGTGCTGCTGCCGTCGGTCTCACCGATTCGAGCGGCTGACCGAGACCCGGCCGAAGCCGCAGAACGAGCCGGGCGGAAGCCCCGTTTCGCCACGCGGTGGGACACGATCCGATTTGGCGCTTGCGGACGTCGACCATGATCATGAAGACCCCCTACGACCGACGATGGAGTGGCGCTGACGGGGTGTCGCAAAAGGCCGATGACGGCGCTTTCCAGCGCAGCCTCGCGGCGACGGCGCTGCAGATCCTCATGACGGTGGACGTGGATGGGTCGGTCGGCGCCGGCCGCGACCAGCCTAACGGCGAGTAACCGCCCTGGCGCAACCGCGATCGCGAGCTGAACCAGCACGTCGATCCTGAACACCGATCCTGAACATCGATCCTGAACATCGATTCCGACCGGCGGGGCCGTCTTCGGCTCACTCGGCAACGACCTCGACCGCAGGATTAAGCGTGTCGGCAACCACTTTGTCTGGGGTGGGCATTGCGCTCGAGCCGGCGGGTCGGCGTTACGGTGCGGCGCTGCCGCGTCGGGCTGGTCAGCGGTCGGTGGGCTCGAGGCGGTAGCGCAACGGGTAGCTCGCGTCGGCGAGGACCACCTGAGCGCCGATTTTGCGGCGGGCGTCGATGAAGAGCGGCGCTCTGAGATTGAGAAATTTGTCGATCCCGTCATGGCTCGCCGCCAGGGTCACGATGGCGAGGATCATCATCTCGCCGGGCGCGATGTCGAGCATTTTCGAGACGTCGGCGAGATCGCTCGCCCGCAGGACCGGGGTGTCGTCCGGCAAGGGCAGGGTGATGAAGCCGATGCCGGGCGCATCGACCGCCTGGAGGATCAACAGCTCGCTCTCGAGGCCGGGGATCGGGTCGAGCTGAAACCACTCGACCTCGGGAAAGCCCGGCAGACCGCCACGAAAGCGGATCTGCCGATCGGGATCGAGCGGCACCGGACCGAAGCGGGTATCGAGCACGTCGTCGCCCGACTCTCGTCCTGGATCACCGAGCGCATCGGCATCGAGGGCGCCCTTTTGCTTGCCCGGCGACTTCGGGCAACCGACTGGGGCCCTGGTAAAGGTTTCGACACTGTCCATGGGCATCTCCCGTGCTAACGTGCCCGTTTCGTACAGGACGAGCATAGCCTGCCAGGCTTAATTTTCGGTTAAAGAGCGGCGGCAAATCTTCACTTCGCTCGGCCCACCGTTTTGGCCCGTCAGCGCAGATAGTCGGCGAGCGACAGACTGTTGAGGCGGCTGATGGTCAGATAGGCGGCCTCGATGGCCATCTGGTCCTGGGCCATTCTGGCGATGGCGGTGGGCAGATCGGTGTCCTCGATCCGGCTCACCGTCTCGGCGAGATAGGCCGAGTTCGCACGATGGGTGTCGCTGATCGCCTCGACCCTGGCGGTTCGGGCACCCAGCTCGCCGCGCAGATCGACCAGCGAGGAGAGTGCTTGGTCCAAGGCGTCGGAGGCGGCGCGCAGCGCCTCGTCGTCGTCCGCGGTATGCGCTGCCTTCGCCGTGGCCAGCACGTTCATGATCTCGAACACGTCCTTGGCGAGGATGCCGTAGTCGACCTCGACATTCTCGGCTGCCCGGGCCGTGAGCCGGATGTCGTCACCCCGGTAGATCAGATCGGGATCGAGATCGGCGGGTCCGGTGATGGTGGCCGGCAGCGCCACCGGCGGCGTATCGGTGCGGCTGCCGGCGAAGAGGTGGCGGTCGCCCAGCCGGACGTTGAGCTGGCTCGCGATCTCCTGCAACATGGTGTCCGCCTCGACGCCGAGCTGCAGGCTCTTGCCGATCGAGGGGTCGCTGCGCTGGATCAGCAGGGTGCGCATCCGATCGGCGATGTCGACGATGTTGCCGAGCGCACCGTCCATGGTCCGCAACCGTTCCACTGTGGTCGTGTTGCTGGCAGCGAAGGCATCGGCACGCTTTTGCCCCTCGCGCGCCTGCAGGAGAATGCCGGTGTCGCTGCCGATCGCGGAATAGGTCTGCGCTCGCTTGCCGGTCGCGATCGCCAGCTGCGCCTCGCGCATGCGCCCCTGGGTGCCCTGGATATAGCCGGTCATCCGGTTGCTCTGGGCAACATCGCCGGTGCGTCCGAGCATGCTGCTACCCTTTCGCTCAGCGGACCATGTCGACGAGTTCGCCGAACAGGTCGTTGGTGATCGAGATCAGCCGGGCCGAGACGCTGTAGGCCTGCTGATAGAGGACGAGCTTCGCCAGCTCCTCGTCGAGATTGACGCCGGAGACGGCACCCTTGCGGAACTCCAGATCCTCGACCAGCGCCTGCCCCGAGGCCTCGCGATTTTGCGCTTGCGTCGATTGGGCGGCGACCAGTGCCGTGAGATCGCTGACATAGCGGCTCACCGTGGTCGAGGAGGCCGGCAGGCCGCCGCGATCGACGGTCATCGCCTCGCCGTCCATGGCGCCGGCGAGCCGCTGCAGGCCGCGCTTGTCGCCGATGCCGCCGACGATCGGCACGCCCGCCTCGCGGGTCATCACGACATTGGCCAAGAGCCGGCTGTCGGCGGCGATGTCGGCACGCAGCTCGAAGCCTCGGCGCTGGCTGCCTTGCGGCACGACGAGGTCGTTGAGGCCGAGGAAATGGGCGACGCCATAGGACCATTGGTGGCCGGCATCGTCCCCGATCGTGAGCCTGCTGTCGCCCTCGTCCCAGGCCATCCGGTAGGGCTCGCCCGCGCCATCGGTGCCGAGCGTGAGCGAGAAGGCGCCGGTCGCCGGATCGAGCTGGGCCGTGCCGGTGCCACCGAGCTGACCGTTGATCTGGGCCACCAGTGCGGCGGCACTGCCGGCGGCGGCGAGGTCGATGGCGACATCGGCGGCAACCGTGCCGTCGCCGGCAAAGACCACGAGCGATGCCGTGCCGGCACGGTCGGCAGCGGCCGCGGGAAAGTCGACCGCCGCATCGCGGGTGCCGGCAACGGCGGTCGGCAGCGGGTTAGGCATGGCGCTGTTGTGCGCACGGTTCAGACTGAAGGCCGCGAGCCCGGCTACTTCGCTCAGCTGGTCGGCGAGCTCCGGCAGGATACGATCACGCACCTCGAGCAGGCCCTGCAACTTGCCGCCGGTGAGCGGCGAGACGATCTCGTCGGTCCAGCCCTGAGCTGCCATTTCGGGCGTCACCTGGGTCCGGTAGCCGCCCGAGACCAGCACTTGGCCCGTGGCACCCGGCAGCGGTGTGCCGGTCTGCGGGTCGACCTGGTTCGCCATGAAGATCCGGATCGGCTGCAGCGGCACGGCATCGCCGATCCCGGATGCCGGGGTGTAGCGAAGGACGCGCGGGGTCTGCTCGAGCAGGGCGTGGCCGCCGCTCGTGTAGACCGCGATCTGGCCGTTGTCCTGGCGAAACGTGGTGATGTCGATCTTCTGGGCGAGGTCGTTGAGGACCATGTCGCGGCGGTCGAGGAGGTCGGGGGTGCCGCCGCTGCGCGAGATTTCCTGATTGAGCTGGTGCAGCTCGCCGAGATCACCGTTGATCGCCTGGACGGTCTGCGCCACCCGCTGGTCGGCGTCGCCGCGCAGCTGCTGAACGGTCGCCGCATCGTTCGCGACCTGGCTGAACAGATCCTCGATCGAGCCCAGGACCGCGGTGCGCAGTGGTCGCGATTCCGGTTCGTTGGCGAGTTGCTCGAGCTCGGCGGTGAGCCGGCCGAGCTGGGCTGCGATGCCCCGATCCTGCTCGCCCGGGGCGCCGAACACGCCGCTCTCGATTCGCTGATAGGCCTCCGCCATGACCGTGTGCCGGCCGAGCGAGCTCTCCTGGCGACGCAGCTCGTTGGTCAGGAACTGATCGACCACCCGTGTCGGCTCGAGGGCGCGCACGCCCAGCGACTGGCCGTTGACGATCTGGCTCGCCTGGTTGATCTCCTTGCGCGAATAGCCGTCGGTATTGGCATTGGCGACATTGTTGGCGGTCACCGACAAGGCCCGTTGCGCTGTCGAGAGGCCGGAGAGCGCATTGTTGAGGGCGGCCGACAGGCTCATGGCCGCCGGCCCTCTTGCACGATCATCGCCATCGTCATCACTCAGATCTCACGGTTGAAGGCGACCGGCACGGCCGCGCTCGGCGGATCGGCCGTCCGGCCACCGGGCTGGTAGCCCGGCCGGCGCTGCACGCTCTCCAGGCTCTCGCTCATCGTCTTGACGACCCCTTCGACCACATGACGGGCTGCCTCGAGGGCTCGGACATTGGCGCCGATCGTCGCCTGCAGCTCGCGGCTGGCCTCGGCGAAGGCCAGGCGGACGTGGTCGTCGAGGGCTCCGAAGATCGCCGGATCGGCGCGCAGGTCGCGTACCTCGCGCTCGTAGGCCACGGCCAGCGCCGTCTTCTCGGCTTGCAGATCCGCCAAGGGCGCGAGCTTCATCTGCCGGAGCGCTTCGGTCTCGCGGGCCACCACGTTGCGCAATTGGCGCATCAAGGTCAGCGCCATGCTCACCCGATCGAAGGGCGCCATCATCCCACCTCCTGCATCTTGAGCATCTCGCGCAGCAGCGCGTCGGCGACGCCGATGCCGCCGCTCTTGCTGATCAGGCGGCCGTACTCCTCCTGGAGCATGCCGGCCCAGGCCTCGTTGTCGCCGTCGCTCATCGCCCCGGGGCCACCCAGGCCGACGCTCATGGTCTGCAGCACCTGCGCCAGAAAGACGGCTTCGAATTCCTCGGCCGTCTCGCGCATCCGGGGATCGATCCCGGCACGATCCGGAATGCCGGCAGCACCTCTCGCCGGGGCGAGCATCTCGGGACCGAGCATCTCAACGCACCTCGATTTCGGCCTGCAAGGCGCCCGCCGCCTTGATCGCCTGGATGATGCTGATCATGTCGCGCGGGCCCACGCCCAAGGCATTGAGGCCGGCCACCAGATCGTCGAGGGTGACCCCGGTATCGAGGACCGCGAGCTTGCGGTCGGCGCCGTCGTCGATCTCGATCTCCGTTCTGGGCACCTCGACCGTTTCGCCTTGGGCGAAGGGCTCGGGCTGGACCACCTCGGGGGTCTCGGTGATCCGCACGGTGAGGTTGCCCTGGGCCACCGCCACCCGGTCGATCCGCACGTTCTCGCCGATCACGATGATCCCGGCGCTCTCGTCGATGACGATCTTGGCCGGATTGTCGGGGCGGACCCGGAGCTGCTCGATCTCGGTCAAGAGGGCGGCGATCCGGCCGGCATAGCTGCGTGGCACCGGCAAGCGGACGGTGGCCGGGTCGATCGCCTGGGCGACACCGTCGCGCAGGTAACCGTTGATCACCGCTGCCATCCGGTCGGCCGTGGTGAAGTCCGGGTTGCGCAGCGAGAGATGAACGTGGGCCAGATCGTCGAGGGCGAATTCGACCTCGCGCTCGACAATGGCGCCATTGGGAATGCGGGCCGTGGTCGGCACACCCCGGGTGACCCGCTCGGCCGCCCCCTCGGCCTGAAAGCCGCTCGCCGCCAACGCACCTTGCGCGACGGCGTAGACCTCGCCGTCGGCGCCCACGAGCGGTGTCACCAGCAACGTGCCACCGGCCAAGGACTTGGCGTCACCCATCGCACTGACCGCGATGTCGATCCGCCCGCCTTGCCGCGCAAAGGGCGGCAAGGTCGCCGTCACCATCACGGCGGCCACGTTCCTGGTATTGAGATTGCGGCCGCGTGTGCTCACGCCCAGGCGCTCGAGCATCGCAACGAGGCTTTCCTGGGTGAAATTGGCGTTGCGCAGGCTGTCGCCCGTGCCGTTCAGCCCGACCACGAGGCCGTAGCCGACGAGCATGTTCTCGCGCACCCCCTCGAAGCTCGCGATGTCCTTGATCCTCACCGTGGCCGTGGCGGGGCCGGCCGCCAGGACGAGGCCGAGGACGGCGAGCGCGAAGAGCAGCGAGCGGCAGCAGTGGCGAAAAACTGGTGGCATGACGATCCGGTGCGAGAGTTGCGCATTCGTTCGCGACCCGTCATGCAAGCACCCTGCCAACTCGACGAAGCCGGTGGTTTCGGGCCCAGCCGTCGGTCATGGGCAGCAGCACCCGGCAAATTCGACCGGGCGGCCCGGCAAATTTTGCCGCCCTGCACGTTTTTTTTCGGAGCTGCATCCGTCGTTAACCGCCTGTTTACCCGGGGCCGGGATAATCGTGCGCAGAAGGAGACGATGGCGATGCGAATCGGGCAGAGCTACGGGCCTGCCGGCATCGGTTTGCCGCGCGGTGTCGATCGCCGCTCGGGCGATGCCGGCTTTGCCGAGCGGATCGGCGGACGACCGGCGAGCCGGCCTGCTGGAGCGGCGGCCGGGCTCGCCCCCTTGACCTCGCTGGGCGCTATCCTCGCGGTGCAGGCGGTCGAAGACCCGCTGACCGGGCGCAGGCGGGCACGGCAGCGGGGCGAGCAATTGCTCGATGCGCTGGACGAGTTGCGGATCGCCCTGATCGACGGGCGGGTGCCGGCCACCAAGCTCGGCGCGCTCCGGCAGCTGGTGAGCGAGCAGCGGGCCCGGGCGGACGATCCGGCGATGCAGGCGGTGCTCGACGAGATCGAGCTGCGCACCGCGGTCGAACTCGCCAAGCTCGAGCGCGATGCTGGCCCCTGATCGCGGCTCAGCCCCGAAAGTCCAGAGCGCCCAGCACCCTGAGCGCGGCGCAGGCAGCACCATAGCCATTGGCGATATTGACCACCGTGATCCCGGGCGCACAGCTCGCCAGCGCCGAATGGAGCGCCGCCCGGCCGCCGTCCGCGACGCCGTAGCCGATGGCACACGGCACGGCGATCAGGACCCCGCGCACCAGGCCGCCCAGGACACTGAACAGCGCCCCCTCCATGCCCGCCACGGCGATCACCACGGGGTGCCGGCCGATCGCCGCCTGCTGCTCCAGGAGCCGCCAGAGCCCGGCGACGCCGCAGTCGAGAAAGTGTGTCGCGTTTTCCCCGTGAAAGGCCAGGGTGCGCTCGATCTCGGCCACGATCGGCAGATCCGACGTTCCCGCCGCGACGATGGCGACCCGCGCCGGGTCCAGGCACGGCAGCTCGCCGCCCATGACGGCGGTGCGCGACAAGGGATCGTAGCAGAGCCGTTCGGCCGCTTCTGTCGGCAAGGCGGCGACTTGCTCGGGTGCCAGGCGCGTGAACAGCCGGCGCCGCGCCGGGTCCAGGGCGATGATCCGGGCGAGCTGGTCCGTGGACTTGCCGGCCGAGAAGACCGCCTCGGCGATCCCGATCCGCGCCTCGCGCTCGAGATCGAGCCGGATGTCGTCGCTCATGGTTCCGCCGGTCGGCGAAAGGCACTACCCTGGCGGTACGGCGCGAAGCGCACCTCGCCCGCGAGCGCATGGGCGGCCATCACGCGCAGCGCCGAGGCCTCGACGACCGGGCGATCGACCCGTGCCAGGGCCCCGTCGTCCAGTTCGATCTCGATGCCGAAGGGCCGCAGCCGGCAGCGCAACGTCTCGGGCGCGAGCGCCGTTCGGATCTCCCGCTCGAGCTGGTCGATGACGGCGAGCGCGCCGATGGTGACCGGTATCCCGGTTTCGATCCGGCTCGAAAGACAGGGCGAGGCCGGGAGTTCGGCCAGATCGAACAGGCCCTGCGCTGCCGCGATGCGGCGGATTTCCGCCTTGCCGATCCCGGCCTCGATCCAGGGATGGCGAACGCCGTGCTCGGCCGCGGCCCGAAGCCCTGGGCGATAGTCACCGAGATCGTCGAGATTGGCGCCGGACGCGATGGGCCGGTCGGTCAGACCGCGGATCGTCGCATAGAGATCGGTCTTGCACCAAAAGCAGCGGTCGTGCGGGTTGGCCACGTAACGCGGATCGCGCGTTTCGCCCGCATCGATCACCTCCAGCCGCCAGCCATGCGCCCGGGCGTAAGCGCGAATCCGGGCCGTGGCCTCGGCCGGCACGGCGGGCGAGGCCGCGTGCAGCATCGAGGGGCCGCCGGGATCGAGGCGGTTGGCGAGAAAGGCCAGGGTCATGCTGTCGACGCCGCCGCTCACCGCGATAGCTATCCCGTCCATGCCCTCGAGCACGGCTCGGATGCTGGCCATGCCCTCGAGCACGGCGGGGATGGCGGCCTCGCTCATGACGGCTCGACACTCTCGAGCCGGCGTCGGAGTGCTGCGCGCTCGGCGGCATCGCCGGCCCGGCCGGCCACCGCATCGGCCTCGACCTTGCGGGTCGACCGCCCGCCCGGCCGGCGCACCTCCTTGACCGGCAGGGCCTCGACCTCGGTCGCTCGCCGCTGCAAAACGGCCCGGGCGACCCGGTCGTGGCGGAGCCCGATGGTCGTCGTCTGCGCGAAGCAGGCCTCGATCGCGGCCGCCAGCGCCGCGGGGCGGGCCAAAACCTGGACCGCCGTCGCAATTCGCCCCTTCTTGCCGAACACCGGCCAGGCGACGACGTCGACCACGCCGTCGGTGGCGCGCACGGCATCGAGCCCCGTCGCCAGGTCCTCGCCGCTCTGGTCGTCGATCTCGAAGCGGATGCGGGCGATCTCGTCGCCCTGGCTCGTGGCGGCCACGGCTTCGAACAGCAAGGCGCGAAGTTGGTTGGCACGATCCGGCAGCCGCCGCGTGCCGAAGCCGGCACCACTGCGGACGAGGACCGGCAGGCCGGGCAGGTTCGGGGCCGGTGCCAGGTGGGCAAGAATTGCCGCCCCAGTGGGCGTCACCCGTTCGCCGCCGATCCCGTCATCGACGAAACGCAGGCCTTGCAGCAGGCGCAACGTCGCGGGTGCCGGGATCGGCAAGGCGCCATGCGCGCTGCCGACGGTCCCGCCACCCAGGGGCAGCGGCCCGATCGACACGGTCGCCACAGCCAAGGCCTCGAGCAGGGCCGCGCTGAGGGTGAGATCGATCAGCGTATCCCAGGATGCGAGCTCGTGGAAATGCACCTCGGCCAGCGCCAGCCCGTGCACCGCCGCCTCGGCGATGGCCAGCCGCTCCAGCATATCCGTCACCCGGCGACGCACCGTGTCGGGCAAGGGGGCCTCGGCGACGAAGGCGAGCAGCGCCTCGGCACCCCGCGGCGGCGGTGCAGCCTCGCCCCGGATCGCCAACCTGAAGCCCGCGAACCCCGCGTCGTGCCCGGCCTCGAGTGTCACTTCCAGCGACGGCGGTACGCCGAGGGCGGCCAGACTTTGGGCGGCGCGAAACTCGGGGGCGAGCGCCCAGAGCGCCGCCACCATCATGTCGCCCGCGACCCCGCCCAGGGGGTCGAGATGGAGGTGGTGCGGACCTTCAGGCGGCATCGCGGCGTGCTACGTAGCGAGGTACGACATAGGGGCCCTCCGGCACGAAGGCCACCGCCGGATCGCCATGCCGGCTGATACTCTCGGCGATCGCGGCCCCGAGATCCGTCACCCGCTCGACCCCGGTCAGCGCGAAGGTGGCGTCGTCCAGCCCGTCGGTATAGAGCCGCACCCGGCCGACCCGCATGGGCTTCAGCTGCATCTGCGTCTGCCACTCGTCGATATCGGCGTGGCTCTTGCCCTCGATGCTGGCCCAGAACCCGTCCTCACCCAGCTCGACCAGCCGCCGTTGCGCCTCGACGAAATGCGGCGAACCCATGCCCTCCGAACAGGCCGAGGCAATGATCAGATCGCCGCCCGGGGCCAGGATGTCGAGCGGCCCGACCATGCCCTTGACCGTCTGGTAATAGGTCTTGTCGAGCGGATAGCCGGCCGAGCTGGTCACCACCGTCTGGAACTTGCGGTCGAGCTCGACCTCGGCGTAGCGGCGGATGAAGGCCACGGCCTCGAGATGGCTCTCGACGATCTCGCCGAAGGTGACGAAGGCCAGCCGCCGCTTGTCGTCGATCACCGTGTTCAAGGCCAGGGCACCGCCCAGAAGTCCCACGATCTCGAGCTGCTCCTCGTGCAGCGGATTGCCGTCGAGCACACAATTGACGGCCTTGGGGTGCGCCATGAAGGTCGAATTGTGGAACGTCGTGATGGTCTCGGCATGCGCCACGCCGGGGGCGATCACTTTCCGCCCGCCGCTGTAGCCCGCCATGAAATGCGGCTCGACCAGGCCCGTCGCGATCTTGAGGTCGGCCTCCACCAGCCGTCGGTCGAGGCGGACCACAGTGCCTCGGCCGTTCGTCCGGCCGAGATCGACGTGATCCTCGTCCCTGGTCGCGAAGTGGTTGGCGACCCGGACGTTCTCCAGCACCCAGGGATCGCCCACGAGTTCGGCCAATTCCAGGCCCTCGTTCGGCCGGTGCAGGCCGGTCGCCACCACCACGTCGATGCGCTCCCTGGGCACGCCGGCCGCGAGCAGCGTCTCGATCAGCGGCCGAAGAAAGAGGTGATTGGGCACCGGCCGGGTGATGTCGCAGATCAGGATGCAGGCCGAGCCCTTGCCCCTGGCGTGCTCCGCCAAGGGTGGGATGCCGATCGGCTGCGCCAAGCTGCTCCGGATCGCGCCCAGCGGGTCGGCCAGGACCGGCATCGGCCGCTTCTCGATCAGCTGCGGCACACAGCCCTCGGGCGGCTCGATCGTGATCGAGCCCTTGCCGTAGAGCAACTCGATGGTCATGGCCTCACCTCCCGCTTGGTGACGCCTTCATAAACGCTGAGATTGGCCCCGCCTAGCAGGCTGCTGAAAAAGCCGCGACGAACGACCGCGCGGGCGGCCACGCTCGGCGCCGACCAGAAGCCGGGTCCGCCATCCCCGGTTGGCGGCAAAGGCGTACGGGCCGGCACCCGGACATGGTTGTGACGACCTCAGGAACCGCGCATGGCCTGCTCTGCCGCGACGGCCGAACCGAAGCCGATCGCCTTGATGCGCATCGCCGAGCCCGGCATGGGTATGAGCGAGCTTTCGACCACGATCTCGAGATCCTGATGCTGGGCAGCGATCAGGGTGGCGAGCACCGACGAATAGCTCGACCGCGTGTTCTCCAACGCGAAGAGCCGGTTCGGAACTCCCCGTAGCCTGAGTGTGAGCCTGTCCTCCTCGATGATGAAAAAGCTGATCCGGCCACGACGCCATTCGCCCTTGACGACGCTGAAGTCGCCGGGCTTGGCTGGGCTTGCCTTTTTTGCGTTCGGATCTGCATCGCTCTTGGACATTCGACATCTCCATCATGGTAAGAGAATCTTGTTGATCGATGCGTGTGGGAATTCGGGATGGGCATTTTTCGAGGGCTCTTCCGACGCATGCCGCTCGGCGGACTGGACGCGCAGAAAGCGAGCGTTCGGCCGGCCATGATCAGACCACACGCTGCGAACGATCTCGTAGAAGCCGGCGTCGTTGAGCTCACGATGCCATGAAATCATGGTTGCCTCGCCATCGACGATCTCGATGCCCCAGATCAGGTTCTCGAATCGACCAGCGGCCGCGCTGTTCAAATAGTTTGTCGCTACACTAGCCGGTGAACCCGCGGATGCGGGCCGTCCCGCATTGATGCGCGGCTCGTGGCTGTGACCGAGCACGAGCTTCACGGTGTTGTCACCAAAATTGCCGGTCAGCCAGTCGACAATTTTCTGCTCATCCATATGGCGAAATTTGTACCATCGCTCGCCTTTTTCTACTTCATTTTTATAGGCGCGTTGTGGGTTTTTGTCTTTGAAGTATTCCCAAGCGACGTTCTTGCCCAGCAAAGCCTCCCACTTGTCAGGATCTTTCAGGTTGCCAATCTGCTGACCGATCGCCGCCCCCACCTGACTTTTCTCCGCAGGTTCGGCGGTGACGAGCATGTTGCTGAAAGTCTTGGTGCCAGCCAGCCAAGGCCGGAGGAAGTCAGCGTCGTCGTGCTCCGTCGTCCAAGTCCGGTCTGGACCCTGAAAGGCCCATGCTCCGCCCTGAGAAAAGCTCTCGCCCGTGTAGGCGGCGTGCTTCGCCGAGCAGAACGCGTCGAACTGGTGGCCGTGGCACACCACGTACGACCTGCCTTCCGGGCCCACGATGAAAACGATGTCACTCGCCAGTGGGAAGCGAATGTCGAGCTGGGTTCTGATCTCCCGCACGTATGCGTTGCTCGCCAGGTCGTAGTCGTGATTGCCGATCGTTCGGTAGAAGGCGCCCCGATTGATGAAATGCTCGTTCAAGACGGTATAATAGTCGGCGTGATCATCGACGATTTGACGCATTTGCGCCAGCTTGCGTCGTTCGCGGTCCGCAATGATTTGCCGCCACGTCGCCTTCTGGTAATCAGGCATGGTATCGTCTGGCTCGAATATCAATAATTCTTCGACATCGCCATTCTCGATGAGCGTGAATTGACGAGGGGAATAATATTGTTTGAGAATGTCAAGATAAAGAGATTTATTAGCCCGCTCGAAAAAATTCTGTCTATTTTGACTATTGGTGAGATGAATGTCAGAAAAAATAACAACTTTCTCGCTGGCCGGCACCACCCGATAGCGGCGCAGATGGGCGCGGCCATTGTCCACAGTGCGGATATTCCGCATTCCTGTCGGCTGGGTATTGGCCGGAGCCAACAACTGCATGATCGCCAAGTTCAGCCCGGCCAAGTTGGCCTCGACCTCCTGCTTCATCTCGTCTTCGTGGTCCGACTCGTAGTCGCGCGCGCGCCACGTCAGCTCCCACATTTGATCGAACTTTGCATCGAAAGCGGCGTCGGAATCGCTACCCTTGCCAAAATTTCTGGCGAGCTTACGTCCAGTGTTGCGCGCCGTCTGTTTCAAACGAATAAGTTGCACAGCGCCAAAAATTACAACGGCGGTCGCGATATGAGACCAAAACATTCTAGCGAGCCTCCCAAACCAATAGGCAATCCGAACGTGGCCAATGCAAAAAAGCTCATCGCTCGAGAATGGTTTGCACAGTGCTGAGCCACAGACAAAAAAATGGTCATGGCGCGCACTTGATCTTGCAACGAACGATAGTCACCAAATTTGCTTTGTCCATAAAAATCGCAAGCACGAGCGACGGAAAGAGGACAGAAGGTCAGGAACCCTCGATTCTGCTCTTCGCCGTTGCGCATCAGTGGCGGCTGCCGCGATGGCCAAATCAAAGGATCGACTGTGGTGCCTGGTGTCTCTGCCGGCCAGGGCCAGGCTCACGGCGACCCGCCGACATTGACCAGGTGGCAAGATGCCCTAGTTGCTCGGAAGTATGTCTGCCGCTCTCGGGTGAACCAAGCATGTTGCGATCGGTCCCGGGTCTCCTCGCCACAGCCGTGCTCCTGATCGGCAGTGTGGCGCTCGCCGCCGCGCCGGCGCAGCCGTCGACGCCCGACGGTGCCACCCGGCAGCACGCCCAGGTCGGCCTGCCGGTGGACGTGGCGCTGGTGATCGCCGTCGACATCTCGCTCTCGATGGATCCGGGCGAGCAGGCGCTGCAACGCGACGGCTATGTCGAAGCCTTTCGCCACCCGGATCTCCTGGCCACCATCGAGAACGGCCTCTTTCAGCGCATCGCCGTCACCTATGTCGAATGGGGGTCGAGCACCGACCAGTCGGTCGTCCTGCCCTGGACCGTGGTCGAGGACGCGGATTCCGCCGAAGCGGTCGCCGCCCACCTGGCATCGACCGAGATTCGCCGCTCCCGCTCGACCTCGATCTCGGCCGCCATCGACGTCGCGGTCGGGCTCTTCGCCGAAAAGCAGGTGGAAGCCGTCCGCCGCGTCATCGACGTCTCGGGCGACGGCCCCAACAACGAGGGCCGGCCGGTGCTCGACGCCCGGGCCGACGCCCTGGCCCAGGGCATCACCATCAATGGCTTGCCGGTGATGCTCAGGCCCATGGGCTTCAGCCCCTGGTCGATCCCCGACCTCGACGTCTACTATACCGACTGCGTCATCGGCGGCCCCGCCGCCTTCGCCCTGCCGGTCCGCGATCCCGCCGACTTCAAGGCCGCGATCCGCCAGAAGCTGCTGCTCGAGATCGCGGCAGCGCCTGCCGCCGTCCAGCCCGCCGCGTTCACCCCGTCACCGATCGCACCCGGCAGCACCGACTGCCTCATCGGCGAGCGCCTGCGCCGGCAGATGTGGCAAGATTGAGGCCCCTTTCCCGAAACGTGCAAGCCGGCGTGGTTTGCGCTATCCAGCCTGCCGTGCCCGCTTGGCGGAACAGGTAGACGCAAGGGACTTAAAATCCCTGACCTTCGGGTGTGCCGGTTCGAGTCCGGCAGCGGGCACCAGGGGAGACGGGGAGGGCGATGCGGCTGACCGACGAAGAACGCGCCATGCTCGCAGGCGAACGCGGCGAGCCCCGGCGTTGGGCCATGGACCACATGCTGAAGGTGGGGGCCATGTTCGATGCCGAAGACTTCGTCCCGGTCGCCCAGGCGCACATGATGGTCGACCCGGAATCGGTGGGCGAGGCCGGCGTCCGCTTTCTCGAGGGGCTCGCCGCTCACAACGAGGCCGACCGCCGGGTCGCGGTGCCGATGATCACCGACCCGCGCGGCGTCGATCTGAACCACTATCGCCCGCTCGGCCAGACCGAGGCGATGGCCGACCTCGAACGGCGCACCATCAAGGCGCTGACCCGGCTCGGCATCCTGATGACCAACACCTGCATCAACTACCAGACCATCATGCCGCCGGTCATGGGCGAGCACATGGCTTATGGCGACACCGGGGTCGTCATCTATTGCAACAGCGTCTGCGGCGCCCGCTCCAACTTCGAGGGCGGGCCATCGGCGCTGGCAGCGGGCCTCACCGGCCGCACCCCCCGTTACGGCCTGCATCTCGACGAGAACCGTCGGGCCACCAGGCGCTTCATCGTCCGCCACCAGCCGCGCGGCCTCGTGGAGTGGGGAGCGCTCGGCGCCATCGTCGGGCGGCTCGCCGGCTCCTACTGGGAGGTGCCGGTGATCGAGGGGATCGAGACCGTCCCCGGCTCCGACGAGCTGAAGCACCTGGGGGCCGCCATGGCGAGCTTCGGCTCGACCCCGCTCTTCCACCTGGTGGGCATCACCCCGGAGGCACCCACCCTCGACGCCGTGGGCGGCACCGCGCTAGCGGCGCACGAGATCACCGAAGCGGACTTCGCGAGCCTGACGGCGAGCTACGGTAGCAAGGGTGACCCCGTCGACGTCGTGGTCTTCGCCGCCCCGCAACTGTCGCTGGTCGAGATGCAGCGCGTCGCCGACCTCGTAGCCGGCCACCAGCGTTACCCCGAAACGGCGATGCTCGTCTGCACCAGCCCCGCCGTCTACGCCGACGCCACCCGGCTGGGCCTGGTGGACACCATCGAGGCGTTCGGCGCCAAAGTGCTCGAAGGCACCTGCTTCTACAACCAATACGCCCGCGAGATCGGCGAGGCCAACGGTTGGACCCGGCTCCTCAGCAACTCCGCCAAGATCGTCAACATCCTCGGCGGCTACGGCTACCAGCCGGCGCTCAGAAGTGCGGAGGACTGCGTCAGGGCGGCGAGAACGGGGCGCATCCCATGAGGCTGGAACTCGCCTGTCACCAAGGCATCGGGCCCAAGGTCGAGGGCAAAGCCCTGGTTTCGGCCGACAATTTCTCCGCCCGCTACGACCTCGATCGGCTGCAAGGCATCTTCTCGCGCCCAGAGCACGCCCTCTTCGGCCAGTCCTATGTGGGCAAGGTCCTGGTCTGCAACACTGCCAAGGGCGGCGTCGCCACCGCCTGGATGCTGCACGAGATGGCGTCGCGCGGCATGGCGCCCAAGGCCATCCTCTTCAACCACGCCAACACCATCCTCGCCCAGGGCGCGGCGCTGGCGGACATGGCACTCTGCGACCGCTTCGCCGACGGCGACATCACCAAACTCATCGAAACCGGTGACCACGTGACGGTCGATCCGGGGCGCGGTATCGTCCTGGTCGAGCGAAGTGGCTGAGTGCCAGTGCTGAAGGAATGCCATGTCGATCGATGGTTGGCCTCCCTTCACTGATGACCGCGCTGCGTTCGCGCGGGCGCTGCGTGAGCTTCTGCAGCGCCGCCGCGAAGGACCCTTCATCAGCGGCCCCGAAATGGATGCCCGGCTCGCCCGGATGATCAGCCGCAAGCGGCGGCAATACGAGCAGGGCGTGCCACCGACCGACAATTGCCGGCAGCAAGACTTCAGGCGCCATCATGCTTCCGACCGCCGATCGGGCGCCAGCCAACGCGGCACTGCCCAGAGATACGCCACCATGCCGAAGAGCTCGGCCAGCGACTGAAAGACGATGACGACCACAGCGGCCTGCCAGGCCGACGGCAAGGCCAGGGCCAGGGGCAGGACGACGAAGGAATTGCGGCTGCCGAGGCTGAAGATCAGCGTGCGGGTCGGGCCGGGCGCCATGCGCAGCCACCTCGCCAGCCCCGTGGCGATCAGGGCCGCGGCCAAAAGATAGAGCAGAAAGACCAGAAAGACCTGGCCGAGGACCGGGAGCGCATCGGACACGGCCTGCACCTGGCCTGCGGCGATGAGAAACACGACCACGGCCAGGAGCGGCACCGGCAGCCAAGCCAGGCGCTCGGTGACCGCTGCGCGCTCCGGCCGCCGCTCCACCCAACGCTCGGTCAGCCAGGCGGCGACCAGTGGCAGGACAATGAGGGTCGAGAAGACGAAAAGGATGCGCTCGGCGGCCAGGATCTCGACGAAGCTCTGGCCCAGGAAGAGCCAGAGGTAGAGCGGCAGCAGGGCGATCTGGAC
>JAABSG010000338.1 GCA_011390475.1 Geminicoccaceae bacterium
ACGACACCCCGCGTGGCACGAGCACGAGGGCGATGGCCAGGCCCTCCGGCACGTTGTGCAACGCAATGGCAGAGGAGATGAAGATACCGAGATCGTCACCGCCGCCGAAGGCGACCCCGACTCCGATCCCCTCGGCGAAGGAGTGGATCGTCATGACGCCCACGATCAAAAGTGCCTTTTTCGCGTCCGCTCCCCGGAGCTCGCCGACGTGCAGGTCTTTGCGGCCGTCGAGGTGGCGATGCGCCATCCGGATCAGCACGAAGCCGAGCAGCGCGCCTGCGGCGGTGCGCCAGGGGCCGAGCATGAACCCCTCGAAAACCAGGCTGAGGCTGGCCGCGATCATCAGCCCGGCGGCAAAGGCGTTCGAGGCACCCAGCCAGCCCCGGCTCATGTTCGGCGCGAAGGCGAACGGCACGGCACCGAGCCCCGTCGCGATCGCGGTGATCAGGGCGGCGATGAAAACAACGAGAACCGGATCGAAGGGCATCATCGGGCGGACTCCAGACCGCCCATGACTTGGAAGCCTTCTAAAGAGATTGCAAGCCGCGGTGCTGCGGCAAGAACAACCTACTCGTAGCTGTCGGGGATCACCGCCTCGCGCTTCCGGATGAAGTCGGCGAGCGCCTCGTCGATCGCGGGATCGAGGGCCGGGGCTTCGTAGGTCTCGAGCGCCGCCCGGGCCGCCTCGCGCGCGCGGCTCGCGGAATCCTTGGCCCCCTCGGCCTGCCACTGCTCGAAGCTGTTGTTGTCGGCGAGCTTGCTCATGAAGAAGGCATCCTGAAAATGCGCCTGGGTGTGGGCGGTGCCGAGGAAATGGCCGCCGGGCCCGACGTCGCGGATGGTGGCGAGCGCCTCCTCGAAATCGCTGAAATTCGGCCCCTGGCCCAGGCGATGCAGCATCTCCATCTGCTCGGCGTCAGCCATGAACTTGGCGAGATTGCAGACCAAGCCGGCCTCGGACCAGCCCGCCGTGTGCATCACGAAATTGGCCCCGGCCAGAAGGATAGGCAGCATGTTGAAGGCGGATTCGTAAGCCGCCTGGGCATCCAGGATCTTCGAGCCTGTCAGCATGCCCGACGACCGCCAGGGGACGCCGTAGCGCCGCGCGAGCTGGCCGATCATGAAGTTCATCAGCGCCAGCTCGGAGGTCCCGGCCATCGGTGCGCCGGACTTCATCGAGACGGTGGCGAGGAAATTGCCGTAGATGACCGGCGCTCCCGGCCGGACCGCCTGGGCGAAGGCCATGCCGGCCAGGGCCTCGGCGTTGAGCTGGGCCACCGTCGCCACGGTCGAGGCCGGGGTGTTGGCGCCAGCCAGCGTGAAGGGGGCGAGGATCACCCCCTGATTGGCCCGGGCATAGACCTTGACGGCGCCCAGCATCGTCTCGTCCCAGACCAGGGGCGTGTTGGCGTTGGCGAGTGAGACCATGACCGTGTTCTCGGCGATAAAGTCTTCGCCGAACACGATTTTCGCCATCTCGACTGCGTCCGCGGCGCGCTCGGGCGCGGTGACCGGGCCCATGAAGCTCTTGTCGGAGTGGCGCAGGGCCGAGGCCGTGATGTGCAGATGGCGTTTCGAGACGGGCGCGTCGGTCGGCTCGCAGATCACCGAGCCAACATTCTGCAAGGCTGGGGAGAGATGGGCGAGCTTGTGCAGGGTGGCCAAGTCTTCGAGGGTGCCGTAGCGGCGCTCGTCGTCGAACATGCGAACGAACGGCGAGCCGTAATTGGGCGCGAAGACGGTGTGCTGGCCGCCGATCTCGACCGTGCGCTCGGGATTGCGCGCATTCAGCCTGAACGCGCTCGGTGCCTTGGCCACGAGCGCCATCAAGAGCTCGCCCGGGATGTGCACCCGCTCACCCTGAACGTCGGCACCCTCGGCGCGCCAGATCTCCAGCGATTCCGGATCGCGGAACTCGATGCCGATCTCCTCCAGAATCCGCAGCGAGGCGTCGTGGACGAGCTCCAGCCCTTCCTCGTTCAAGACCTCGTAGACGGGAATCCGCCGGAAGAGAGCCGGCAAGGCCTCTTGCCGCCCGCCCAACCGCTCCGCCCGGCGTGCACCGCGGCCCCCTCGACGTGCCTCTCGCGACATCACGCATCTCCGAAACGCCGGCCCCCTCGGGCTGGTACGCACCTGCGGAGATAAGAGCCCGACAAGACTCGTGCCGTCAGCGGCGCGACGCGGAGTTGCGTTTTACGGACAAAGCCCGCGATAGAACCAATGCGCGAAGCCGACGACATCGAAGACCGGCAGACCCGTGTGCCGGGCAATGGCGCCGGCGTAGGGCCCCATATTGGTGCATTCGAGCACCAGGGCGCCGATGTCCGGATGGTCCTCGACGAGGCGCTCGGTCGCGGCCAGAAGGTCGGCCACCGCCACGACGGGATCGAGCGGCGTTTCGGCGCCGAAGAGCACGGACGCGAAATGTCCGGCCGGCTCGAGCCCGCCGATCGGCGTGTCGACGGCGACGCCGACGGCGGTCAGATGCGCCGGCGAGAGGTCACGGGCCGAGGCCGTGAGCACGCCCACTCGGCGCCCGGGCGGCAGCAGCCGTTCGACCATCGGAACCTGGAGCAGGCTGGAGGTGGCGACCGGCACCGGCAATGCGGCGGCCAGCCTCGCCTGATGCAAGGCGAGAAAGCCGCAACTGGTCATCAGCCCGACGGCACCACGATCCGCCAGCCGCTGCCCGGCCGCGATGAAGGCATCGACCAGCCCTCGGGCGCGATCGCGCACCACCCGCGCGGCCGACGCCTTTTCGACCACCTCGAAGAGGACCGGAAAGGCAAAGCTCGCCGGATTGCCGATATCGCCGGGAGGCCGGGCGAAGCCGGTCTCCAGCATCAAGATGCCGAGCGGTTTCTGCCCGACCTCCTCGGGCACGCGATCAGCCGGAGAGGCGACGGCGCAGCGCTGCCACGTCGTCGGCGAGGCTGCGGTCGGCCTCCGAGAGCTTCTCGATCTGCTTGACCGCATGCATCACCGTCGTGTGGTCGCGGCCGCCGAACTTCTTGCCGATCTCGGGCAGCGAGCGCGGGGTGAGCTGCTTGGCGAGATACATCGCCACCTGGCGCGGTCTGGCCACGGCGCGAGCCCGGCGGGTCGAGGTCATATCGCTCATCTTCAGCTGGTAGTGCTCGATGACGGCGCGCTGGATCTCTTCGATCGTCACCCGTCGCTCGTTGGAGCGCAGGAGGTCCTTCAAGACGTCCTGGGCCATGTCGATGGAGACGGGGCGGCGGAGCAGTGTCGCCTGATGCACGACCCGGTTCAGCGCCCCTTCGAGCTCGCGGACGTTCGAGGTGATCCGATGTGCCAGGAACTCGAAGACCTCGGGCTCGACCGCCGCACCCAGCTGCTCGGCCTTGGCCTGGAGGATGCCGACCCTGAGCTCGTAGGTCGTCGGGTGGATGTCGGCGACCAGCCCCCAGCCGAGCCGCGAGCGGATGCGCTCCTCCATGCCGGCGAGGTCGGAGGGGCTGCGATCGGCGGAAATGACGATCGAGCTGCCGCGTTCGGCCAGGGCGTTGAAGGTGTGGAAGAACTCCTCCTGGGTCGAATCCTTGCCCGAGATGAACTGGACGTCGTCCACCATGAGGAGGTCGACCGAGCGGAACATCTCCTTGAAGCCCATGGTGTCGCGCTGCTTCAGGGCGCGGATGAACTGCACCATGAACTTCTCGGCCGAGAGGTAGACGACGCGGCGGC
>JAABSG010000339.1 GCA_011390475.1 Geminicoccaceae bacterium
AGCAGCCGCCGACAGCAAGTCGACGACAGGAACCATCCACAGACACCCCGAGGTGAAAGGGCCGGTTCGCCCACCTTCCGCGCTGGACCTTCCATTTCACCCCGACCTCGGCTTCCCGGCTCGACGCCATCTAAGGTTTTTTCGCCGAGCCGACCCGCCGCAAGCCGAAAAGAGGCATCTTCCATTCCGTCGTCGCCCTGCAAACCGCCATCGAGGACCTCGTCGAGCAGCACGACCAGAGCCCGAGGCCCTTCGTCTGGCGCGCTGATCCGAAGGACATCATCGCCGCCGTCGAGCGTGGCCATCGAGTGTTGGACACTATCCACCAGGCCAGTGTTGCCGGTGGCGGCGCGGAATGGCTCGGCTATGATGATCGGCCTGCCAACCTGCTCGGCGATCCAGGCCAGAATGGGTGGCCGTCCCCGATCGGGATCGGCGAGCATCGCCGGGACAGCGATCGTGATGACCGACTCGAGCAGGGAGACGGCCAAGGCAACGTCGGCCGATTTGCCTGCGATGCGCGCGAAGCGGAGTCGGTTGCCGAAGCCGTCCCGCAAGCGGGGCTCGGTGACCTCGCGGACCCCGGAGGTCGTGCAGCCTGCTGGAAATCACACCCTGCAACATGCTGCATGCCTTCATGTTGTTGCCCGGGCCGCACAGCCCGGAGCGTGTACCGCTGTGCTGTCCGGCATCACCGCCCGGAGGTCGTCGGCAGCCGACAACCGGTTCCTCGGCATCCGCCGGACGCTCTTCTACGGCAACCGCTGGCGTGGCCCGACGGAGGCTCGTTGGCGGGCGACGCGCGCGAGGCGCTGTTCCACAGACCGAACTCGGCGGGCAGCAGTCCGAGGCCGGCCGGGCGGCCCTCTGGATGCCGCGCGCCGTTCGAGTTCCGGATCTTTTCACCGATTTGCCGTCGGTGGCTTACCGGCGACACCCGATCCAGAACGTCGACCGGGCTCCGAAGCACTCGCCGTTGGTCGAAGGAGTTGCCAGGCGATGTCCGGCCCGGCAAGAATCTCGACGAGGCGCGCGTCGTCGATGCCGATCGGCGACCGAGCTTCGCCGTTGACTGCCGGGCCGGAATCGAGCAGGTGCCGAAGCGCCGTCTCGGTGAGCCGCGGAATGGGCGTTTGTGGTGCCAGGCGCCGGGCGGCGCGGCCGAGCCGGGCCAACCGCCGCGCCTCGGCCTCGCGTGCCTTCACGGCAGCGGCTCTTGCGGTCCCGACCGTCTCGGGCAAGGGCACCGTCAGAGCGGCGATGGCAGCGGCATAGCGCTCGTGCGCAACCGTCGCCGCCCGTTGCCGCAAGGCCATGGTATCGGGCTCCGCCGTAGCCTCTCGGCCATTCTGGCCCGTCGGACCGACGAGCGCATCGGCGAGTTGGCAGAGCGTCTCGGCTACGGCTGCGAGCGGTTGCTCCGGCGCCATGGCAATCTCTGTGACCTGGTGGTCGAGGTGGGCTCTATGGCACCTCAGCAACTGGTCGAGCAGCGGCCGCAGCCGCGGCCCGGCGCTCGGGGGCGCGAGTTTCTCGAGTTGTTCGGCCAGCGCCACCGGACGGATCGCCGCCCGGAGCAACACCATGGCCACCACGCCGAGCCGATCCGCCGGCCCGGCCTCGGCCAAGGCGAGAATCGCCTTCAGGCTCGCCTGCTCGTCCGAGCCCGGGGCATCGAGCCGCGACGGCAGCAGCGCGCGCAACGAGACCAGCTCGACACCGACGGCGAGGAGATCGGCTGCCCGGCGTCGGGCTGTCTCGTCGTCGGCGGTCTCGTCCGCGAGAGCGGGTTCGTTGCCCGTCGTCTCGGCGGCCGCTGTCCGGCCGGCTGCGGCATGTCCCGACGGGCAAGCAGCCGCAAGCAGACGGGCAGCCGCCGGCCAGACGAGTCGACCGGCCGTCAGGATCGCGGCCTGGTCGTCGGCAGCTCGCCCTTCGATCGCGGCCACGGCGGCGGTGCGCGTCGCCTGATCCAGCCCCGCGATCATCAGCCGGTGCCAATCGGCGAGCCGGGCGCGGCTGATCGCGAAGGGCCAATCCGAGTCGGCCTCGCGCTCGAGGGCCGACTCGAAGGGGACGGTCAACAGGCGCGGCAGAGTGAGTGGCCGCTTCGGCCGCAGCTGGCGCAAGCGCGGCCGCATGGCCGCCAGCGCCGGCTCCAGACTGCCCCGTCGGTCGCTCGCCTCGACCAGCCGCAAGACCTGGCGCAGCTTGCCGTCGTCGACGGCCTCGAGCAGCCGCGTCAGCGCTGCCTCGGGATTGCCGATGGCGCTCAGAGGCTTGCCGCCTTCAGCTCTTCGACCACGGCCTGCCGATCGATCATCGAGCCGCTTCGCCAATCCTCGTTCAGCCGCACATAGCGGCGAATCTCGTATTGTGAGCGGCCCTCGGCCGAACTGGCGCCAAGCCAGTCGTCGGCGCTGAGCGGCACCAGCGGCACCAACTCGCCGAGCTCGATCATCGCATCCCGCTGGGCTTCGCGCGGCTGCTCGGCGACCGCCGCCCAAAGGGCGATCAGGTGCCGCCAGCCGTCGAGGAGCCAGATCGGCCGGGTCAGGACCTCCGCCACACTATCGGCGGCCGCGGCATGCGCCTCGAGCATGCCGCCGACCGACTGGACGAGCCTGGTTGCCGTCTCCAGGCTCTTTTCTGCACAGGCAATGGTGAGCACCGCGCAGTCGACCACGAGCTCGGCGATCGCTGCCCAGTCGTCACGCTCGCCACGGGCCCAGACCGCCACGCTGTCCCGCAAGGCCTCGACATCGGCTAGCGTGGCAGCCGCCACGCTCTTGAACGGTGCTCGTGCGACTCCGATCGGCGCCACCAGCGCGCTCAGCGCATCGACCGCGGTGATCAGCTCGGTCGAACTCATGCGTAGACTCGGCTCGAGGCTCTTGAAATAGGGTTTCAGGCGCTCGCGCGCGGCGTTGTCCCCGGTATCGATCTGCTTCCAGTCGATCGATGGCAGGCCGGCCTCGGCGAGCAGTCGTTCGAGCAGCAAGAGGAGCGTGAGCAGCGCATGCTCCTCCTCGCGATTTAGCGCAGCCGCAGCCGCTGCCTCGGCATCCGGGCCCGCGAGCCCTTCCATCGCGGTCTCGAGCGCCACCCGCCGGATGGTCAACGGGCTGACCGATGGCGCCGCCTCGATCTTCTCGACCATGGCGCGATCGTGGATCGACAGGCGAAAGAGCTCGCCCATGCCGGCGAGTGGCACCACGTACATGCCGTCACTGCCGGTCGGGTTCCTGGCCACCACCTCGAGCCGCCCACGTTGGTCCAGGCGCAGCCGCGCCTGGGCGATGGCGGGCGTTGTGAAGGGTGCCACGACCCCGGCCTCGGCGAAGGTTGCCGGCCGCTGCTTGACCGAGAAGAGGCGTCGTCGCGCTGTCACGTAACCCCCGGCACTGCCGAACACGGATAATCTCTCCCACTGCGAATAGCCGACAATGCTGAAAAATTCCTTAATGCCCAGGATCGTCGACGCCGCTTGACACGACCAGCAGCGCGCCGTTCGTTGCGGTGACGACGTCGACCCGTCGCCGCCTCGATCGATTGGATGCCGAAAGCCATGTCCGGAGCCGTTCCCGCCGGCCGCGTGCCGAGCGTCATCACTTGGCTCGAGATGCTCGAGCCACCGCGGCGGTCGCCCGCACAGCCGCCCTTGCCGGGCACCGAGATCGTCCGAGCCGTCGAGCCGACCGT
>JAABSG010000340.1 GCA_011390475.1 Geminicoccaceae bacterium
CTTCTCGGCCAGGGCCGCCACCGCCTCGGTCAGGCCCGGATTGGCCCGGGCCGCGAGCTTCCTGATCTCGTCGTCGGCGTCCGCCTGTCGGCCGATCTGGCCCAAGGCCATCGCACGCCTGGCCCCGTCGATGCGCAGCAGCGAGCCCATGTGGTCGGTGGCGATCAGGGTCTGGTGCCAGTCGAAGAGCACCGGACGGCCGAGCACGTGCTGGGCCAGCACGCCGTAGAAACCGTCGGTGGCATCGGCCGCGATCTCCAGAAACTCGCGATAGCGGGCGGGCTCGAAGAGGCGGAGATGGGCTCGCGCCGCCCAGAAGGCGCCGGCCGCCACATCCTCGAAGGCCGCGTCCTTCGCCCGGGCCAGGGCGCCGAAATGCTTGGCGGCCCGGCCGATGTCGCCCAGCCGCCAGGCGGCGAGACCGGCCGTCCAGTGGATCCGCGGCTCGATATGGCCGGAGCGGACGGCAGCGGCACTCGCCAGCTCGGTAGCCTCCTCGTCCATCCGGAAGACCAGAAAGCCCCGGGCGACGAACCAGCGCGCCAGATCGCGCTCGACGTCGTCGGCGTACCGGGCGCTGTCGTGGCGCAGCAGCTTGCGGGCATTCGACGGCTGGCCCTCGCTGACGAGGCGGCGAATGGCGCCCAGCCACTCGGCCACCGCCCGGCTCTGCGCCGCCGGCCGGCCTTTCGGGCCGTCATAGCTCGTCGGCGCCTCCTCGAGCAGCTCCTGGCCGGAGCCCGCGAGAAAGCCGGCGACCGGCTCCGTCGGTGGCGGTGAGCCGCTGGTGCGCCGCCGTTCGGCGAGGCGGTGGATGGTCGGGGCCTGCGGGTGATCGGCATAGTGCTCGAGCCAGGCGCGCAGCTCGGGGTAGCTGGAGCGGTAGGCCGTCGGGTGCAGGAAGCGCTGGGCCAGGACGTGGCCGAGCAACAGCCGGTCGTCGAGACGGCCGATCAGCCGGTCGGCATCGCGCCAGCGGCCCTTGGTCTGCAGCTCGAAGATCAGCCGGTAGAGGGCGGCGTCGTCGCTGGAGAGCGGCCGCGGCAGGGCATCGAAGACGGTTGGAATCGGGGCGGTCGGATCGACCCGGGCGTATTGCCGCCCGGCCTCGTCGACCGCCACGGTGTCGGCCAGCGCGCGCTCGGCCAGCAGGAGCTGAGGTGGTGCCGTGAGACCGAGGAGGACGGCGAGCAGGAGGCCGGAGAGCCGGCCGGGGATCAGGCGCATGCGACCCCCGCGGAGTCGAGCTGCGCTCTGAGCTGCAAGAGGTCGCGCCAGACGAAGCGCTTGTTCAAGGGCTGGCGCAGCAGATAGGCGGGGTGAAAGGTGACCAGGCAGGGGATCTGCCGCCCGCTGGCCGTCGTGTAGGTGAAGGGCCGGCCGCGCAGCTTGGTGACGCCTTCGCTCCGCTCGAGCAAGGCTTTGGCGGCGATCCCGCCGACGAAGAGGATGAAGGCGGGGTCCAAGAGTTCGATCTGGCGCTCCAGGAAGGGCAGGCAGACGGCGATCTCGCCGGTGGTCGGCGGCCGGTTGCCCGGCGGGCGCCAGTAGATGACGTTGGTGATCCAGGCGGTCGTCCGGTCGATGCCGATCTCGGCCAGCATGCGGTCGAGAAGCTGGCCGCTCTGGCCGACGAAGGGCTTGCCCTGCCGATCCTCCTCGGCCCCCGGCGCCTCGCCGATCAGCATCAGCCGGGCCTCGGGATTGCCGTCGGCGAAGCAGAGTTGCTTGGCGGTTTCCTTCAAGGCGCAGCCGTCGAACGTGGCGAGCGCCGCCTCGAGCTCGCTCAGCGTTCGGCAGGCTGCGGCGAGCTCACGCGCCGAGCCGACCCGCCGGCTCTCCGGCACGAGCAGGCTCGGCTGGCGCACCGGCGTCGGTGGAATGGCGGCGAGCGGCCGGTCCGAAGCCTGATCACGCTCGCGCGGGACAGCTGGACGATCGGAGCGCCATGCCGCCATCGGCACCGCGTCCACCGCGGCGTCGACGCCGCTTTCGGCATACCATTCCAGCAAATGCCGCGCCGCCACAACGTCGCTGACGGCTACCCTCTGTCGACCTGGCGTTGCGTCGCCTGTTGTCATCCTTGTCAGATCCGGTCCTTTGTCGCCGGCCGCATCGCCCGGGCCTCGATGGTGGTCCGGGCGATGCGAACAGCGCTTCGTTCTCGGCGCCTGAAACGACGCCGCGATCACAGACTCCCGCCAAGCACGCCACGCCTCCCCGTGGAGCGGGGCAGGTCGAACTGGTGACTAGCGACCGACGGCGGCGCCCCGAGGGTCGCCGTCCGCTGTCGTCAGGTCATGCGATTCGGCGAATGGTCGCCGAGCAGGCCGTTGCCAGCCTGTCAAATGTCACGATAGGCGACGGGCTTTCCGCCGCGATCGAGCACCAGCTTGCCGCCCTCATCCTGGGCCGCTATGTAGCGACCATGGCCGACGGCGGTGCCGACATAGAGGGTGGGCTTGATCTTTTTGCCCTCGAAGGTCTTCAACTGTTGGGCAGGGCCACGTGCTGTGGGGTCGTTCTTGCTCTGCGATGTCTTGAGCATCGGGTGCGCTCCGAAAAGTCTCGAGGGTCGCGGTATCGGCCAGGGACCGCGCGATATTGCTTCGGCTTGTGGCCCGGCTGCGCCATTACGTCAAGTCGGTTGCACCGCAGAGCGCTCGGTGGACCGGCGGGGCAAGCGTGGCGACGAGCTTTTTTGCGGTTGATTGGAGCCCTTCATGAGACTTCGGCCTGCGGCAACGTGTCGGTATCGGGCGTCGCTGCCGGCCATGGCGGTGCTCTTGGCCGGAACGCTGACGAGCGCCTGCGCCAATGGCCCTGAACCGGCCTCCGGCTTCGTCGACAGCGATCCCGGCGTGGCCGAGGCGTCGATGTTCACCGCCGCGATCAGCCCTGGCGAGGGATCGACCGACAGCCTGGCCGCCAGCTACCTCGCCGGGCGGATTGCGCTCGATGACGGCGACTTTCGCGAGGCCGCCGAGAATTTCGGCAATGCGCTGGTCCTCGATCCCGACAATATCGACCTCCGCCGCCAGGTGTTCACGCTCCGGCTGGGCATCGGCGACTATGCGGCGGCTCTCGACCTGGCGCCGGATCTGGTCGCCCGTGACCCGGCCTTCGGCGAGGCGCGGCTGTTGCTCGCCTCGGCGGCCGTCATCGAGAACGACTTCGACACGGCTCGCCGGCAGCTCGCCGGCATCGGCGATCGGCAACTCCTGGCGATCGCCAAGCCCATTCTCGATGCCTGGGTGGCGTTCGGTGGCGGTGCGGTGGAAGAAGGCCTGGCGCTCTTGGCCAGCGACGCCGACGGCGGCAGCGGCGGGCTCGAGCGGATCCAGCGCTACCACGCAGCCTCGATGGCGGCCTTGGCCGGCAGGCTGGAACCCGCGCGCGAGGGGTTGCGCGAGCTGGTCGAGCCTGCGGTCCGCAACCCGGCGCGCCTCGTGGTGGCGCTCGCGGCGGTGGAGGTCATGGCCGGCAATTCGCCGTCCGCAGCGAATCTGTTGCGCGGCCAGCTCGCCCTCGAGCCCGGCGAGATCGTGCTGGAGAGCGCGTTGGCCGAGGTCGAGGCCGGCACCGGCCCGGCTCTGCCGATCGAGGGACCGGCAACCGGCATGGCCGACGCCCTCTTGAGCCTGGCTGGCGCCTTCGACGAGCAGGGGGCGCAGGCGCAAGCCCT
>JAABSG010000341.1 GCA_011390475.1 Geminicoccaceae bacterium
CGACCCTCGGCCCGACCGATGCTGAACGACAGCAACCCTGAGCAGCCGGGCGCAGAGCGGTGGCCGGAGCCGCCCCTGGCGGTGTAGAAGTAATCAGCCGGGCCGAACTGGCCCGCGTGGTCGGCAGCGCCCGGCGCGGTGCCGATCTCAGCCTGCAGCGCCGAGGAGTATACCGTCTTGCGCGATCGTCACGACCTGCCCGATGCCTTCCAGGTGATCGAGGAACTCCACGCCGAGGCCCATCTGCCGGGGCGCGACGTCTGCATCTTCCTCGACTACGACGGCACCCTGACCCCGATCGTCGAGCGGCCGGAGGACGCCGTCCTCGAGCCCGCCATGCGCCAGCGGCTGGAACGGGTGGCGGCCCGCTTTCGCACCGCCGTGGTCAGTGGCCGCGGACTCGACGATCTGGTCGGCCGGGTCGGGGTCGAGGGCATCTTCTACGGGGCGAGTCACGGCTTCGAGCTGCGCCATCCGGGCGGCGAAACCTCGACCCGCGAGGAGGCCGAGGCGGCCGCAGCCCAGCTCGGCGACCTCGAGCAAGAACTCGTGGCGGAACTCGGCTCGACCGACGGTTTTCAGCTCGAGCGCAAGCGCTTCGGCCTCGCGGTGCACTACCGTCGGGTCGCGGCGGGCGACGAAGCAGCCGTCGAGGCGGCGGTCCAGAAAGTGGCCAGCGCCTTTCCCGATCTCGCGATCAAGAGCGGCAAGAAGGTGTTCGAGTTCGTCCCCGATCTCGACTGGGACAAGGGCAAGGCCCTCGAGTGGATTCTGGAGACCACCGGCCTCGGTCCCGAGTCCGCCTATCCCATCTTCCTCGGCGACGACGTCACCGACGAGGACGCCTTTCGCGCCATCGACGATTGGGGTTGCGGCATCGTCGTCGGCCTCGACGGCCCGCGCGACACGCATGCCTATTTCATCCTCGACGACGTCGAGGCCGTCGGTCGCTTTCTCGACGAACTCGCCAAGGTGCCCACTTCACCGCGGTCGTAACAGCGCCGGAGAATGCGCCCCGCGGCGCTGCTCGTCAGTCAGGCGATGGGCTGCGTGGACGCGGTGGATTGCGGGCGCCTGACCGCAGTGCTCATCGATACCGCGGTCATGAGCCGGATCGTCCCAGTCGGGCGTGGACGCCGCAACAAACGACATGACGGCATAAGCGGTCTCGCCGGTCTGCTTGTCGATCATGGTGTCGTGAATGTGGCCGAGCTTCTCACCCTGCCGGTTGTAGACACGGGTCGCCTCCGCCTGGCTCGCGGCGATGAGCCCCGCGGTCTCGTCTTGGGCAAGAGCATTGCCATGCACGTGCTG
The DNA here is from genome assembly GCA_011390475.1 of Geminicoccaceae bacterium. GTDB lineage: Bacteria > Pseudomonadota > Alphaproteobacteria > Geminicoccales > Geminicoccaceae > SLRI01. The sequence continues at coordinate 1,315 of JAABSG010000341.1, forward strand.
GTCGGTGTCGGCCATTCGAACGTTCTTCTGTCGCTTGGATGTTGTGACCAGTACGACCTCGACGGCGGGGCAGGGTGCTGCCGGCAGCGCGAATGATGGCGACCCCTGGATCAGGGCCGCACCGGCCGCGCCGACGAGCTCGGGCTGAACCGGAATTCAGGGCGAACGGGCATCCCGGAAGCAGGCTGCCACCTCGACGTCGATCCCCGGCGGGTCGGATCGAGCACCAGACAATGGACGAGACCGGGCAGCTTGCAGCCGTCCACGAGCTTGGTGCCGCTGTCCAGCCCGTTCGAGCTAGGCGACACCGCCTCGACCACGACGACCGGATCGGTGACCTTCACAGTCTCGGGATCGAGTGGTTCGCCACAGCGAACCAGCACATCGGGCTCATAGCTCGTCGACGCGTCGATCGGCACCGTGCGAGCGTCGCCATAGGCAAGGCAGGAAAGACCACGCGCCCGAAGCGCCTCGCGCAGCGTCAGCCGAGTCGGGTGTTTGGTCTCGTTGTGGCCCACTCGCTCGGGCGACAACGCGTAACCCTTGCCGGCCAGAAGCTCGTAGCGCCCCTTTGGCTGGGCCGTCGCCCAGTCGCTGAACTCGTCGACCGTCATTTGCCCTGGAACTGCAGGCTCGGCCATCACCCGATCCTGCCACTCGCCCAAGCCTAGCAGAGTGGCGCGTGGTCACGCCATCCGATCGATCAGGCAGGCATCGCCGTAGCTGAAGAATCGATAGCGCTCGGCAATCGCGTGCGCATAGGCGGCCTGCATCCGCTCCAGCCCCGCCAGGGCAGCGACCAGCATGAACAAGGTCGAGCGCGGCAGATGAAAATTGGTCAAGAGCCGGTCGACGACCCGGAACTCGAAGCCGGGCGTGATGAACAGCGCGGTCTCGCCACGACCGGCCACGAGTCGGCCCGATCGCGCCTGGGCCTCGAGCACCCTGAGCACGGTAGTGCCGACGGCCACCACCTTGCCGCCCCGCGCCTGTGCCGCCTCGATCGCCGCCACCGTCGCCGCCGGCAGATCGAACCATTCGGCATGCATCCGGTGCTCGGCCGTATCCTCGACCTTGACCGGTAGGAACGTGCCGAGCCCGACATGCAGGGTCAGATAAGCCCGCTCGAGGCCGCGCGCTTGCAAGGCGTCGAGCAGGCGCTCGGTGAAGTGCAGGGACGCTGTAGGTGCCGCGACCGAGCCCTCCGTCTTGGCGAAGATCGGCTGATAGCGCTCGAGATCGGCCGGATCACCGCCCGGCGGCCGCTTGATATAGGGCGGCAAGGGCATCGCCCCGGTCGCCCGGATGGCATCCGCGACGCCGCCCGACGCGGCCGCGAGCCCGAGCGTAAAGAGACCCGTTTCGTCCTTGGCCTCGACCGTGGCCTCGAGCCCGGGGCCGAGCGTCAGCTGGTCGCCGACCGCGAGCCGCCGGCCGGGCTTGGCGAACGCCTGCCAACGGTCGCAGCCGAGATCGGCCACCAGCGTGATCTCGACGGCCGCTTCACCCCGCCGGCGCCGCGCCGCAAAGCGCGTCGGCAGCACCCGGGTCTCGTTGAGCACCAGGAGATCGCCCGGCGTCAGGAGTTCGGGCAAGTTCGCGAACGACTGATCCGACAGCCGCTCGCCCACCACCAGCAGCCGCGACGCGTCCCGCTCCGGTAGCGGCGCCTGTGCGATCAGCTCGGCCGGAAGATCGAAATCGAAAGCGTCGACCTGCAAGTCAGGCCCGGCTCTTGGTGAGCAGATGGACCATCACATGCTCCGAGACGAAGCTGGAAACGTCGCCACCGAGGAGATGGATCTCCTTGACGAAGCGGGACGAGATGAACTGGTTGGTCTCGGACGCCATGAGAAAGACGGTCTCGATCTTCGGATAGAGCCGCTTGTTGTTGGCCGCCATCTGGAACTCGTACTCGAAGTCCGAGACCGCCCGAAGGCCGCGGATGATGAAATCGGCGTCGTTCTGCGCGGCGAAGGCCATGAGCAAATTCTCGAACGGGCGGACGCTGACCTTGGCCCCGTTGTGCTCGTTGGCGGCCATCATGCCGTTGATGTCACCCTCGACCATGGCAGTGCGCTCCCCGAGATCGAAGAGCGGCTCCTTGCCGGCATTGATGGCGACCGCCACGATCAGCTCGTCGACCAGCACCGTCGCCCGCCTGATGACGTCGAGATGCCCGTTGTGGATCGGATCGAACGTGCCGGGATAGATCCCGGTGCGAATGCGGCGCAAAGGCGCTCCTCCTGCAGCGCGCGCACTCCCCCGGGGCGGCGCCGCAGCAAAATAGCCGCCGCCCCGCAGATGGCAAGCCGAGCGCTCTGTCGAATGGCCAGCGACGTCGTGGCCGGTCAGCCTCAG
>JAABSG010000342.1 GCA_011390475.1 Geminicoccaceae bacterium
GAGGTCGACGATCAGCTTCACCTCGTGGACGGTTTCGAAATAGGCCATTTCGGGGGCGTAGCCGGCCTCGGTCAGGGTTTCGAAGCCGGCCTGGATGAGGGCGCAGAGGCCGCCGCAGAGGACGACCTGCTCGCCGAAGAGGTCGGTTTCGACCTCCTCCTTGAAGCTGGTCTCGATGATGCCGGCGCGGCCGCCGCCGATCGCGGCACCGTAGGAGAGGCCGATGTCGTGGGCGCCGCCGGTGGCGTCCTGGTGGATGGCGAGCAGCGAGGGGACGCCCGCACCCTTGGTGTATTCCGCACGGACCAGGTGGCCGGGGCCCTTGGGGGCGATCATCAGCACGTCGAGATCGGGGCGGGGCTCGATCAGGTTGAAGTGGATGTTGAAGCCGTGGGCGAACATGAGGGCCGCGCCCTCTTTCATGTTGTCGCGGAGCTCGTTCTTGTAGAGGTCGGCCTGGAGCTCGTCGGGCACCAGGACCATGACGATGTCGGCCCACTTGGCGGCCTCGGTGCCGGTCATGCACTTGAAGCCGGCGCGTTCGGCCTTGGCGCGGCTGGCGCTCGACTCTTTGAGGCCGATGACGACGTTCTCGACGCCGCTGTCCTTCATGTTGTTGGAGTGGCCGAAGCCCTGGCTGCCGTAGCCGATGACGGCCACTTTCTTCGACTTGACCAGGTTGAGATCGGCGTCGGCATCGTAGTAGACGCGCATGGGGGTCCCCCTTCGTTCGTGCGTTCAGACGGTTGTGATCGTGTGGTTCAGTCTTCGGGCGCTTGTTCGCGCTCCTGGAGCAGCAGGCGGCCGCGGCTGATGGCGACGACACCGGCGCGACTGACCTCGACGGGCTCGAGCATGTGGATGAAGCTGTCGATTTCCGAGGTCGTGCCGGTCATCTCGAAGACGAAGCTCTCGGGCGTGCTGTCGACGAGGCGGGCATGCATGAAGTCGGCGATACGGAGAGCGCCGATGAGCCGTTCGCGCTCGCCGATGACCTTGACCAGGGCGAGTTCGCGCTCGATGTGCGGGCCTTCGACGGTGAGGTCCTGGACACTGTGGACGGGCACCAGCTTGGCCAGGAGATTCTTGATCTGCTCGATGACGAGCGGCGTGCCGGTGGTCACGATGTTGATGCGCGAGAGGGCTTTGGCGGTATCGATCTCGGCCACGGTCAGGCTGTCGATATTGTAGCCGCGGCCGGAGAAGAGGCCGATGACGCGGGCGAGGACGCCGGGCTCGTTGTCGACGAGGACGACCAGCGTGTGGCGCTCCTCGGCGGCCTGCACGGCGTCGGAGAAGAGGGCCTGGCTGGACTGGGGGACGGGTTGGGCCATGGGTTCGGCAATCTATTGAGGGCGACAGCGCGCCGGGCCGCCTGAACGGCGCCGGCGCTTTTCGGGTCGGCGTAACGCCCGGGCAGGTGCCCGGTGTAGCGCCCTATACGAGGACCATGCCCTCCTCGGAGATCGCCTCGTGCGGCCCGTCCTCGTCCTCGGGGCTGAGCTTGATCTCGTTGTGCGCGGCCCCGCCCGGGATCATCGGGTAGACGTTCTCGTTCCGGTCCACGACCATGTCGACGATCACGGTCTTGTTGATCCGGAGCATCTCCTTGATGACGTCGTCGACCTCGGACGGCTTGGTGGCGCGCAGGCCCACCGCACCGAAGGCCTCGGCCAGTTTCACGAAGTCCGGCAGGCTGTCCATGTAGCTCTCGGCGTGGCGGTTGCCGTGGAAGAAGTCCTGCCACTGGCGGACCATGCCCATGTAGCTGTTGTTGAGGATGAAGGACTTCACCGGCAGGCGGTATTGGATGCAGGTCGACATTTCCTGCATGTTCATCAGCCACGAAGCCTCGCCGGCGATGTCGATGACCAGCGCCTCGGGATGCGCCACCTGCACGCCCATGGCGGCCGGAAAGCCGTAGCCCATGGTGCCGAGCCCGCCCGAGGTCATCCAGCGGAAGGGCTTCTCGAACTTGAAGTGCTGGGCCGCCCACATCTGGTGCTGGCCGACCTCGGTGGTGATGTAGACGTCGTGCTCGAGGGTCAGCTCGCAGAGCCGCTGGATGGCGTATTGCGGCTTGATCGTGTCCTTGCCCTGACGGAAGCGCAGGCTCTTCTTGGTCTGCCACTCGGCGATCTGGCCCCACCAGGCCTTGGTCCGGCCGGAGGCCACGACATTGCCGCGGCGGCGCCAGGCGTTGAGCAGGGCTTCGAGCGTGCGCTCGGCGTCGCCGATGACCGGCACGTCGATGGCGACGTTCTTGTTGATCGAGGAGGGGTCGATGTCGACGTGGATCTTCTTGCTGTTCGGCGAGAAGCCGTCGAGCCGGCCGGTCACCCGGTCGTCGAAGCGGGCGCCGATATTGATCATCACGTCGCAGCCGTGCATCGCCATGTTGGCTTCGTAGGTGCCGTGCATGCCGAGCATGCCGATGAACTGCGCGTCCGAGGCGGGATAGGCGCCGAGCCCCATGAGGGTCAGGGTGATCGGGTAGCCGGTCTCGCGGACCAGTTCCTGCAGCAGCGCACAGGCCTTGGGGCCGGCATTGATGACGCCACCACCGACGTAGAAGATCGGGCGTTCGGCGCGGGCCATGAGGTCCACTGCTTCCTCGATCCGGCGCGGGTCGGGGTCGCGCGGGGGGTGGTAGGTGCGGTGCCGGACGGCGTCCTTGGGCAGATAGGGCGCCGGCTTCATCAAGATGTCCTTGGGCAGGTCGACGACGACCGGGCCCGGCCGGCCGGAGCGGGCCACGTGGAACGCCTCGTGAATGGCGCGCGCCAGGGCCGACGACTCCTTGACGAGATAATTGTGCTTGGTGCAGGGCCGGGTGATGCCGACCGTGTCGGCCTCCTGGAAGGCGTCGTTGCCGATCATGTGGGTCGGCACCTGGCCGGTCAGGCAGACGACGGGCACACTGTCCATGAGCGCGTCGGTCAGGCCGGTGACCGTGTTGGTGGCGCCGGGGCCCGAGGTCACCAGGACGCAGCCGACCTTGCCGGTCGAGCGCGCGTAGCCTTCCGCCGCGTGGACCGCGGCCTGCTCGTGGCGCACCAGGATGTGGCGGATGCGGTCCTGCTGGAAGATGGCGTCGTAGATCGGCAGCACGGCGCCGCCCGGGTAGCCGAAGATGACCTCTACGCCCTGTTCCACCAGCGCCTGGAGCACCACCTGCGAGCCGGTCATCGACGGGGTGTCGACGGCGGTGGGCGCGGCTGTCGCTGCGGTCATGGGTCAAGCTCCGGTTGGGTGAAGAGGCGTTAGCTCTATCGGTGGTTTTTGTCGATGCCAATGGGCCCGTTGCCTTGCCGGCAAAAGGCTCGTCAAACTACTCGCTGGTCGGCACGAAATCAACCTCGTGTGTGGCGCCCCGGCCGTTGCTGCCCGAGCCGGGCCAGCAGCGCCATTGCGAGCGGTTCGGCATCGGCCGCGTCCACCACGCCGGCGAGCGCCGGCATGGTCGTGCCCAGCTGCCCCTTGAAGAAGGTGCGCTGGCGCTTGGCGTAGCGACGCACCTTGAGCACGGTGGCCCGCTTGGCGGCTTCGAGATC
>JAABSG010000343.1 GCA_011390475.1 Geminicoccaceae bacterium
CAGCACGTCGAGGAAGAAGCGCTTGATCCCCTCCTTGCCGTCGCCCGGAAAGAGCATGCGGTAGTCGGTGCCGAAGAGCCCGCCTTTGTGCACCGTGGTGATGTCGAGCCAGTCGGCGCCGGGCTCGAAGCTGTACTCGATCTCGGGTGCCAGGATGCCGACATTGTTGTCGTTGTCCTTGCGGCTCAAGGGATGCACGCGGTTCGGGCGCAGCGGGATGTCGTGGGTGGCCTGGGCGGTGGCGCGCCTGAGCGCCCGCTCGAGCGCCACGAAGCCGCCCTCGATGACGGCCTCGTTGCCGGCCTTGACGTAGTAGCGGGGCAGGCCGGTATCGGCGCACATGGCGCGGCGGTCCGCTTCGGCCACCTGCCAGTTCTCGACCATGGCCTCCAGCACGAAGCGGGAGAGCTCGTTCTGCTCGGTCGCCTGCATGCCTTTGATGCCGTCGAGATAGTCGCGCGGGATCTCGATCGCGGCCTTCTTCATGATCTCGAGCCCGGCGGCTTCGATGGTGGCGGCCGGAATGGCGCGGGTCTTTTCAGTTACCAGCATGCTGCTACTCCGCGGCATCTCGGGCCGGATCGATCAGCGATTGGCCCGGGCGGACATGGGTGAAGGCGACCGGCGACGTGGTGACCACGATCTCGCCGTCCTCGTATCTGCATATGGTGTTGGCGGACTGATCCAAGGCGCCGGTCACCGGAAAATCGGTGCGGAAATGCGCACCCCTCGAGTCCTCGCGCGCGATGGCGGCGGCACAGACGGCGCGGCTGACGACGAGCTGGCTCTCTAGGTTGAGCCAGTCCTGCCAGGTGAGGTTGAAGCGGCGATCCGGGGTGGCGACGCCCGTGGCCCGGAGTTCCGCCTCGAGGTCGAGGAGCGTGCCTTGCGCGGCCTTCAGGCCGTCGCCGGTGCGGATGATGCCGACTTCGTCCCACATCAGCCGGTAGAGCCGCTCGCGGATGCCGTTGAGGTCGCCGGCAGGCTGCTCGAGCGGGTGGCGGGCGTGGACCAGGGCGGCATCGATTGCAGCCTCGTCGGGCTCGGTGAGCCTGCCCTCGCGTCTGACCCAGGCGGCCATGGCATCACCGGCGATGCCGCCGAAGACGGTGGAATTGGCCACACCGTTGCCGCCGAGGCGGTTGGCGCCGTGCACGCCGCCGGTGTCCTCGCCGGCGGCGAAGAGGCCGGGAAGCTCGGTCGCGCAGTCGGGGGCGAAGGCGACGCCGCCCATCATGTAGTGGGCGGTGGGCACCACCTCGACGAGGCCGGAGACGAGGTCGAAGCCGACATCGCGGCAGCGCTCGACCATGCCCTTGAAGTCGCGCCGGACCATGGCGGGATCGAGATGGCGCATGGTGACGAAGAGACCGCCATTGGGGCCAACGCGGCCGGCGCGCATCTCCTCGAACATGGCGCGGGCGACGATGTCGCGGGTGGCGCGCTCTTCCTTGGCATCGTAGCGGGCCATGAAGCGCTCGCCCGCCCCGTCGAGCAGATGGCCCCCTGACCCGCGCAGGCCCTCCTCGATGATGGTGCCCGTGAGGCGCGTCTCGACCCCGCCGGCGAGGAGCCCGGTCGGGTGGAACTGCACCATCTCCATGTCCAAGAGCGGCAGCCCGGCGCGGAGCGCCATGGCCATCCCGTCCGTCGATTTGTCACCGGAAGGCGTGTGGTAGAGATACATCGTGGGGCCGCCGCCGGTCGCCAGCAGCACGGCCTTGGCCCGCACCAAGCGAAAGCTGCCGGTGCGCATGTCCAGCAGCAGCACGCCGGCGATCCGCTCTCCGTTCGCTTCCGGGATCAGGGCGAGAGCGCGGTGCTCCTCGAGCCTGGCGATGCCGCGGGCCATGACCTGTTCCATCAGCCGGCCGATGATCTCGATGCCGGTCAGGCTGCCCTTGTGGACGGTGCGGTCGAAGCTCTGCCCGGCGAAGGCTTTCTGGTGCAGCGTGCCGTCCGGGTTGCGGTCGAAAAAGCAGCCGATCTCGTTCTCGAGTTCGTGCACCCGTTCGACGGCCTTGGTCACCAGCGTCCAGGCGAGCTCCTGGTTGTTCAGCCACTTGCCGCCCTCGATCGTGTCCATGAAGTGGCGCTCGATCGAGTCCTCGGGCGCCAGCGCCACGTTGTAGCCGCCCTGGACCATCCGGGTGCAGCCGCATTTGCCCAAGAGCCCTTTGACCGCGACGGTGATCTCGAGCTCCGGGGCAGCCTGCTTCGCATGCAAGGCCGCGAAAAGCCCGGCCCCACCGGCGCCCAGGATCAGGATGTCGGTATCGTGGCGCTCGATGGTCTCGGGCATCAGAAGGCCGCCAGGAGAAAAAGAAGCCCCGCCAGAAGGGCGAAGCCGAAGGCCAGCGCGATCCGGGTCTTCTGGCTGTCGGACCAGGGCAGGAATTCGAGCGCCAGGAGCCTGAGCCCACCGGCCAGGTGGGCCGCGAGGAGGACGACCAGGAGGGTCTCGGCGAGCTTGACCAGGGGCTGCTCGGTCCAGCGGAAGAACGCGTCGGCCCGGGCGGGCTCCAGCATCAGGGCCAGGACCCAGAAGTGCAGTGGCAGGAAGAGGGCGAGGCCGACGCCGGAGACGCGATGGACGATAAAGGCCCAGTAGGCCGGGTGGTTGCGCATGGCCGCAGCGCGCGGCAGGGTCGTGCTGCTCATGTCACGGCGGCCACGGCGCGCATGCCGAGCACCAGCAGCAGGAGGCCGAAGAGGGTGAGTGCCACATCCAGCCCGCGGCCGCGCCAGCCCGTGGTCTCGGCGATGACGGTCCTGAGGCCGATCGTGCCGTGGATGGCGGCGGCCACGACGAAGAGGCCGTAGAAGAGGGCCCAGAGGAGGCTGCCCTCGGTGCGGCCGAGGATCGCCTCGGCGCTGAGGCCGGCTCGTGTCGCGTAGACGATGACGCCGAGATGGACGAGGACGAAGGGCGCCATGAGCAGCGCCGTGGCGCGCTGGAGGACGTAGAGGCGAAGGGCGATGCCGCTCACGAGGAGCCCTTCAGCGCGGCCTTCACGGCGAGGCGCTTCAGGCCCGCGATCGAGCCCGTCGGGTTCAGGCTGTTGGGGCAGTAGCGGGCGCAATTGCCCATGCTGTGGCAGGCGAGGCAGCCCGAGCCTCGAGCAACGGCCGCGAGCCTGCCCGCATGGTCGCCGTCGCGCACGTCGTTCTCTAGTGTCCAGGCGCGGTTCAGGGCGGCCGGGCCCTGATAGGCCGGATCCCAGGCCACGACATCGCAAGCCGCATGGCAGATGCCGCAATTGATGCACTCGATCCCGGCGTCGGCGGCCTGCCGCGCGGGGCTCGAGGGAGCGACCACGGCGATCGGGTCGTGGCGGGTGGATGTGGGCACGAAACGGCCGCCGGCCTCCTGCCACTTGTCGAAGAAGCCCGTCATGTCGACGGCCAGGTCCTTGATCACCGGCATGTTGCGCAGCGGGCGAAGTTCGAGCCGGCCCGCCTCGGCGACGCGCTCGACGCTGGCCCGGCAGGTCCAGCGCGGCTTGCCGTTCACGGTCAT
>JAABSG010000344.1 GCA_011390475.1 Geminicoccaceae bacterium
GCACCGAGGCCGGCCACAAACCCACGATGCCGAGCCCTCAGCGCCTGTCCTCGCCGTCATCCCGCCGGGCGTGCGTGCCTTTGCTGAGGATCCAAAGCCCGAGAAAGATCACCGCCGTCCCGGCGAGCCAGTAGGGGCCACGCTCGGCGACCGGCATGCCGGCGGACAGCCGATTGGCGAGGAGCGCGCCACTGCAGGCGACCGCGGCACCGGCGAGCCAATAGACCCACCGCGGCCAGGGCTTTGCCTGCTTGCCCGGATCCGTCACCCGCTCAAAAGGCACCGCCACCAGCGGCGCGGACGATGGTGATCAAGACGGCGGCGAAGATGGCCGAGGTGATCACGCCGCTGATGCTGGCCCCCAAGGCATGCGGCATGATCACCGCATCCGGCGTGACTTCGGTCACGGTCTTCTGCGCCACCTTGGCACAAGTCGGCACACAGCTGACCCCGGCGATGCCGATCACCGGATTGTACACCTTGCCGCGGCGCTTGTGCCACCAATAGAGGACGTAGCCGCCGGCCAGCCCGCCGATGCCGGAGAAGGTGAGTGCTATGATGCCGATCACGAGCAGGCTCAAGACCTCTGGACGGAGGATGGTGCTGGCCTCGCAGAGCACGCCGAGCAGGAGGCCGAGAAAGAAGGTGGCGCCATAAAGCACCGGGCCGCTGAAGGTCTCCTGGTAGTGGCGCAGAGCGGTCTCGCGAATCACCACCCCCATGAAGAGCGAGAAGAAGAGCGGGGCCGCTACCGGGAAGAGCAGGCAAAGAGCGACGCAGGCGACCACGGCGAAGACCGTCTTTTCGCCGGGGGTGATCTTGGTGGGAGGCTCCGGCGGCATCCTGAGACCGCGGATGTGCCGGGGCACCATCGCCCTGACGAGGAACGGATAGCCGCCGTAGATCAGGCCCAGGTAGAGATAGGCCACGACCGTGATCGGCACGAAGAGATCGTCCGAGAGCATCAGGGCCGCGAACAGGATCATCGGCCCGTCGGCCCCGCCGATGGTGGCCGTGGCCGCCGCATCGGCGAGCGAGAGGCCCATGGCGACGGCGAGCGGAAAGGCCACGATCGTGCCGAACTCGGCGCAAAGGGCGATGAACATGCTCTTGAACGGCCGCGCCATGACGAAGCCCACATCGAGCAGCGAGCCGATCCCGATGAACACCAGGCACGCGATCAGGCCGTTGGAGAAGGTGAAGGCGTAGACCGGCTGCAGCCACTGGATCTGCAAGAGGTCCACCCACTGCGCCCCGTCCGAGACCAGCGGGCTGAGGAAGAGCGTGCCCATGCCGAGACCCGTCTCGGGGTCGACCTCGAGCGACATCTTGGGCGGCACGAACATCACGGCCGCGTTGACCGACGCCATGCCGAGCCCCATCGGCACCATGATCAAGGCCTCGAGGACACCCTTGGCGGCGAGGTAGACCAGCCCACAGCCGACGACGATCAAGAACACGCGCCCCCACAAAATCAGGGGGTCGGACTCGGCCAGGGTCGCGACACCCTGAAAGATCTGCAGAAACTGGATGTCGCTCATGCCGTATTCCGCCTCACTCGATGGTCACGAGCGGCTGGCCGGCATCGACCGCCTGTTGCGGTGCGACGTGGATCTTGCGCACCGTGCCCGCCTTGTGCGCCGTCACCACCTGCTTCATCTTCATCGCCTCCATGACCAGGATCGGCTGCCCCGCCTCGACCTGGTCGCCTTCCCTGGCCTGGATCTCGACGACCGTCCCCCCCATGGGTGCGAGCTTGTCGTTCTCACCGGCCGCCACCGGTGCTGCAGCGGTGGCGACAGCCGGGCCTGCTGCGGCTTGCGGCTGATGCGCGATGCTGGAGAGCCCGGGCGAGGGATAGAAATTGCCGTCCTCCTCGGTCACGTCCTCGACCACCACGTCGTAGACCTTGCCCTCGACCGTGATCTTCAAATGCCGCGTTCTCGCCATCGCTCGCCTTTCTGCGCCTTGGACGGGCTCTCAGCTGCCGCTGCCGGATTCAGCGACGAGGGGTGTGCGAGCGGTGATGCATCGCCCGCCCCGTGGTGCGCCACACGCCCGGCACCATCGCCTCCTCGATCCGCACGACCCGCGTCCGCCCGGCGACACTGGCGACCGCCGCCGCCACCACCGCCACGCGCCGCTTGATCTCGGCCTCGTCAGGGGTGGCGCTCACCACGACCGGCGCGGCCGCAATCGGCACCGCCGGCTGGCGGGCGCGCAGCCCCTTGACCAGCACCGCAATCAGACCGGCGGTCGCGAAGGCCACCACGATCGTGATCAGGTAGCCGATCAGCCCCTGAACGAATACCGCACCCACACTCATCCCGACCGCCTCCGCCAGTTGTCGATCACGGGCCCGCTGTGCGACACGTCCTCAAAGCGGAATATTGCCGTGCTTCTTCATCGGCCGCAGTTCCCGCTTCTCCAAGAGCTTCTTGAGGGTCAACGACAGCACCGCCTTGGTGCTCGCGGGCTCGATGATGTCGGTGAGATGGCCACGCGCGGCGGCCAGATAGGGCGAAGCGAACTCGGCCCGGTAGGCGTTGACCAGTTCGGCCCGCTTGGCTGCCGGGTCCGCCGCCGCCGCCAGCTCCTTCTTGTAGAGGATGCTCACCGCCCCTTCCGCCCCCATCACCGCGACCTCGGCCGTGGGCCAGGCATAGACCGCATCGGCCCCCATGTCCTGGCTGCACATCGCGAGATAGGCGCCGCCGTAGGATTTGCGGGTGAGGATCGTCACCTTGGGCACCGTGGCACTGCCATAGGCGAACAGCATCTTCGCCCCGTGGCGGATGATCCCGCCCTGTTCCTGGGTGATCCCGGGCAGGAAGCCCGGCACGTCGACCAGGGTGGTGACCGGGATGTTGAAGCAGTTGCAGAAGCGGATGAACCGGGCGGCCTTGTCCGAAGCGTCGATGTCGAGACAGCCGGCCTTGACCATCGAGTTGTTGGCGACGAAGCCGGAGACCAGACCGTTGACCCGGCCGAAACCGACGATGATGTTTTGCGCGAAGCCGGCATGGACCTCGAGCAGGCGCCCGCCGTCCACCAGCCGGCGCAGGATGCCGTGCATGTCCATCGCCGTGGACGGATCGGACTGGGCCAGCTTGTCGATCCCCGGATCGTCGTCGAGCACCAGCGTTTCGGCCGGGCCGTGCGGCGGGTCGACGGCGTTGTTGGCCGGCAGATAGCTCAACAGCTCGCGGGTGATGTCGAGGGCGTGGCGATCGTTCTCGGCGACGAAATGGACATTGCCGCTGACGCTGCTGTGCATCGCCGCACTGCCGACCTCGTCCATGGTGACGTCGCGCCCGGTCACCGACTTGATCACCTGCGGCCCGGTGATGAACAGCTGGGCGTTCTCCCGGGTCATGATGATCCAGTCCATCAGTGCCGGCGCATAGGCGGCACCACCGGCACACGGCCCGGCGATCACCGCGATCTGCGGCACCACGCCCGAGAGATCGACATTGCGCCGG
>JAABSG010000345.1 GCA_011390475.1 Geminicoccaceae bacterium
TCTCGCCGGGCGCGGCGAAGCCTTCTTCTTTCGCGTGCTTCCTGGCCTTCTGCACCATCTGGTCGAGATCGGTAGCGTCGTCGCAATGGACGGCGTGCACCCCCCAGGCGAGGGCCAGCTTGCGCGCCGTCACCATCCGCGTGATCAGCCCGAGAATCGGCGTGGGGGGACGCTCGCGGCTGGCTCTCAGCGCCGTGGCGCCGGAGGTCGTGTAGGTGACGATCGCGGCGGCTTCCAGCGTCTGCGCCACCATCTTGGCGGCGTAGGTGATGGCGTCGGCGGAGGTGCGCTCGGCCTCGGCGTGGAAGGATTCGATATAGGAGCGGTAGAGTTCGTCGTCTTCCACCTGCTTGATGATCCGGTCCATGATCGCGACCGACTCTTCGGGATATTCGCCGGCGGCACTCTCGGCCGAGAGCATCACCGCATCGGCGCCGTCATAGACCGCGGTCGCCACGTCCGAGGCCTCCGCCCGGGTCGGGGCGGGGTTGGTGATCATGCTTTCCAGCATCTGGGTTGCGACGATCACCGGCTTGCCGGCATTCCGCGCGGCGCGAATGATTCGCTTCTGCAGCCCCGGCACCACCTCGGGCGGCATCTCCACACCGAGATCGCCACGCGCCACCATGATCCCGTCGGAAAGCTCGATGATGGGCTCGAGCCGGTCGATCGCCGCCGGCTTTTCGATCTTCGCCATCAAGGCGGCGCGCCCAGCCACCAGCCGGCGCGCCTCGGCCATGTCCTCCTCGCGCTGCACGAAGCTCAAGGCCACCCAGTCGACCCCGAGATCGAGGCCGAACTGCAGGTCGCGCCGGTCCTTCTCGGTCATCGCCGCGATCGGCAGGACGACATTGGGGACGTTCACCCCCTTGCGATCGGAGAGCCCGCCGCCGGCGGTCACCACCGTCTCGGCGAAATCAGGGCCGCAGCGCTCGACCCTGAGGCGGATCTTGCCGTCGTCGAGCAACAGCTCGGCATCCGGCTTCAAGGCCTGGAAAATCTCCGGATGCGGCAGCTGCACCCGCCGCTGATCGCCCACCTCGTCCTCGAGGTCGAGGCGGAACGGCTCGCCTCGGGTCAGCCCCACCCGGCCCTTGTCGAAGGCACCCACCCGCAGCTTCGGGCCCTGCAGATCCAAGAGAATGCCGATCGGCCGGCCGATCTCGCGCTCGGCCGCGCGCACGCAATCGAGGCGCCGCGCGTGATCGTCGTGACTGCCGTGGCTGAAATTGAAGCGAAAGACATCGGCCCCTGCCTTGGCGAGGGCGATGATCATCGCCTCGGTCGAGCTCGCCGGACCCAAGGTCGCAACGATCTTGGCACTGCGCCCACGCCGCATGCCTGCCTCCCTGTCCCTGCCACGGTCATCGAGCGTCTACGTTATGCTCGCTGCTTAGCCGATGCGGCCGACACTGTCACGGGCCGAGCGCGCCCTCGTGAATTGGCTTGCAAATCGACACATATGGGCAGAGATGACGGGGCCATTCAGCGGATGTGACGTCGATGTCCCGAATCAAGAGCGGCCCTCTCTATCTGGCCTCGATCGCCCTCGACCCGGCGGCCGCGGCGCCGCTGCACCGCCAGCTCTATTTCGGCTTGCGCGACGCCATCCTGGAAAGCCGCCTGCCGCCCGGTGCCAGGCTGCCCTCCACCCGCTCGCTCGCCAGCGACCTCGGCGTCTCGAGGAACACCGTGCTCGCCGCCTTCGAGCAGCTCCTGGCCGAAGGCTACATCCAGGGCCGGGTCGGTGCCGGCTCCTTCGTCAGCCGCCAACTGCCGGAAGACGCGCTCGAGGCGAGGAAGCTCGACCAGCGCCCGACGACCCCGACCGCACCACCCGGCCCCTCGGCCCGGGGCCAGAAGCTGACCGCACTGCCGCAGCCCGAGAACCGCCCCAACGCCTTCGCTCCGGGCCTGCCCGAACTCGCCCGCTTTCCCTTCGAGGACTGGGCGAGACGACTCGCCCGCACCTGGCGCAACCCGCCCAAGCGGTTGCTGATCGGTAGCGAGCCCGCCGGCTACGGCCCCCTGCGCGAGGCCCTGGCAGCCTACCTGGGCGCTGCCCGCGCCGTCCGCTGCCAGCCTGAGCAGATCTTCGTCGTCTCGGGCGCCCAGCAAGCCCTCGACCTCGCCGCCCGAGTCCTGCTCGACCCCGGCGATCCGGTCTGGGTCGAAGAGCCGGGCTATCCGGGCCTGATCGGCGCCTTGATCGCCGGCGGTGCCGCGGTCGTCCCGGTCCCGGTGGACCAGGCCGGCATCGTGGTCGCCGAGGGCCGGAAGGCCGCAGCCCAGGCCCGCATGGCCTGCGTCTCGCCCTCGCACCAGTTCCCCTTGGGCGTGACCATGAGCCTGGCCAGGCGGCTCGAGCTGATCGAATGGGCCAGGGAAGCCGACGCCTTCATCCTCGAGGACGACTACGACAGCGAGTACCGCTACGCCGGCCGGCCGCTCGCCGCCCTGCAGGGCCTCGATGCCGACGGCCGCGTCATCTATGTGGGCACGATGAGCAAGGTGATGTTCCCAGCACTCCGCCTCGGCTACATGGTCGTGCCCGAACACCTGGTCAAAGCCTTCGCCGCCATCCGCAGGCTCACCGATACCCACCCCTCGACCCTGGTCCAGCCGGCGCTGGCCGAGTTCATCGAGGACGGCTCGCTGACCGCCCACATCCGCCGCATGCGGGCGCTCTATGCCGAACGCCAGGCCCTCCTGCTCGACGCCGCCGCGCGTCATCTCGGCGACCGCTTGATACTGAAGCCAGCCGAAGCCGGCATGCACCTCGTCGGCCACCTGCCCTCCGGCACCGACGACCGCGCCATCGCCACACACGCCCGGCAGCGCGGCGTCGAGGTGACGCCCCTGGCCGCCCTCTACCAGGGCAAGCCCGACCGCACCGGCCTCTTGCTGGGCTATGCCGGGCTCACCAAGGGCGAGATCGAAACCGGCATGAAGACCCTCGCCCGCTGCTTCGAGGAGGCGATCGCGGTCCCGGCATGAGCCCGGGCAGCGGAGCGAGCTACCACTGGCAACCGCAACCTGCCTCTTGAAACAGCAAAATATCCCACATTTCTCGAATAATTTTTACATCGCATGATGAATAAAAGAAACCTGACAGTGGCACTTGTCAAAACTTCGTGACACAAAGGTGCGGCACTGTGGCACAAATCGCCATCGATCTATTTCGGCGTGTCAGCGTATCGACGAGTGGGGGATCACACAGACGATGGTGATCTTATGACGACTGGCGTTTTTATCGTATTGCGTTGGGTTTTGACCTTCGGCGTGCCGCTGGCGGTTGCCGCCCACCAGCTGGTGCTTTTGCGCAAGGCCAAGGTCGAAGCCGACGAGCGCAGGCTTACCGCGGTCGCTGTTCCGGCAGAGTAGGCGACCGAGTACTTACCACGTCGAGAGAATGGTACGGGCCGACGTCATGTCCAGTGACGACGGCCCGTTGCCGTTTTCA
>JAABSG010000346.1 GCA_011390475.1 Geminicoccaceae bacterium
CGTTTCGACCCTGATCCTCGTGGCGCTGCCCTGGATGCCGGCGCTACGCCGCGCCCCCGCCGCCCAAACGGCAGCCATCGTCAATCTCGAGTTCTGCAACGGCTGCGACCGTTGCGTGCAGGATTGCCCCTATGCCGCGGTCACCCTGGTGCCGCGCACCGATGGCCTGCCCTTCGAGCACGAGGCCCGGGTCGATCCGTCCTTGTGCGTCAGTTGCGGCATCTGCACCGGCGCTTGCCCCACGGCCACGCCCTTTCGCCAGCGTGGCCGGATGATCGCCGGCATCGAACTGCCGCATCTGGCGCTGAAGGACATGCGCGCCCTCACCGACCGGGCAGCCGAGGGACTCGAAGGCGACGCCCGTGTCCTCGTCTTCGGCTGCGACCACGGCGTCGACGTCAAGGCGCTCGGCGACGCCGGGATCGGCGCCGTGCGGCTGCCCTGTGTCGGCATGCTGCCGCCGGCCTTCATCGACTACGTCTTGAGCCGTGATCTCGCCGACGGCGTCGTGCTCACCGGCTGCGCCGAGGAGGCCTGCTTCAACCGCTTCGGCATCGCCTGGACCAAAGCCCGCATCCTGGGCGAGCGCGACCCCTATCTGCGCAAGCGGGTGCCCCGAGAGCGCATCCTGCGCATCTGGCCCGGCAAGACCGGCGGCGCGCAACTCACGGCCGCCCTCGCCACCTTCCGCGCCAGCCTGCCGGCGCAGCCCACGGCCCGCGCGGTGCCGAGAGCCCAGGCCGAGCCCTCGCCGACTGCGCTCGAGTCGGTCCCCGCTACCGGAGGCGGCGATGACTAGGCCGCTTCGCTGGCTCGGCCAGGCGCTCGTGCTGGCGTTGATCATGCTGGCCATCGGCACGTTGGCCGACACGCCCGCCTACACCAGCTTTCCGGCCGACAAGGCAATGATCCGCCTCAGCTTCAGCCACGGCGGTGCCCGCGACTGCCGCGACCGCACAGCCGAGGAGCTGGCCGCCTTGCCGCCCAACATGCGAGCCCCGCAGATCTGCTCACGCGAACGCGTGCCGGTCCGTCTCGAGGTCGATCTCGACGGCCGCCCGCTGGTCCATGCCGACCTCCCGCCGGGCGGGCTGCGCGGCGACGGCCCGTCGCGCATCTACGAGGGCTTCAGCGTCGCCCCCGGCCGCTACACGGTGGACGCCCGATTGCGCGACAGCGCCCGCGCCGACGGCTTCGACTGGACACGCACGGCCGAGATCACCCTCGAGCCCCGGCAGAACCTGGTGATCGAGTTCAAGAGCGATGCCGGCGGCTTCGTCATCCAGTGAGGAGAGCGTCATGACCCCCATAACCGCGTTGCCGCAACACGTCATGGGTGC
The DNA here is from genome assembly GCA_011390475.1 of Geminicoccaceae bacterium. GTDB lineage: Bacteria > Pseudomonadota > Alphaproteobacteria > Geminicoccales > Geminicoccaceae > SLRI01. The sequence goes on from JAABSG010000346.1 coordinate 1,341, forward strand.
TGGCCGGGGTATGCTCGTGGCGCTGCTCTCGATCGTCTTCATGGCCGGCACCGGCTGGCTCGTGGCCGAGCTGGTGCGACCGCCCGCTGCCGTCGAAGCACCTTCACCGCTGCTCGACAAGGCGAGCCTCCTGGCGCTCGTCGATCACCACGGCGCCCCGCTCGAGCCTGCCGCCCTCGACAAGTCGGCGCTCGTCGTCTTCTTCGGCTACACCTACTGCCCCGACATCTGCCCCCTGGAACTCGCCACCATGGCAGCCGCCCTCGACCGGCTCGGGCCGGCTGCAGCCGGGGTCGGCGCCTTTTTCGTCAGCGTCGATCCCGAGCGCGACACCCCCGACCATCTCGCCGGCTACGTCGATCTTTTCCACCCAGGGATCACCGGCCTCACCGGCGAGCCTGCGGCCATCGCCGCTGCCGCCGGTGCCTTTCGCGCCTACTATGAACGGGTCGCGCACGACGACGGCACCTACACCGTCGACCATTTCGCCCGCACGCTGGTCCTCGACCGCGACGGCAGGCTCGAGGCCGCGATCCCCTTCGACAGCAAGCCCGAGATACTGGAGGCTGCCCTCCGCCCACTGCTGGAGACGAGCCCATGACGCTGCTCCCCTGGTCCGAGCGTTTCAAGCTCGGCATTCCCGCCGTCGATCACGAGCACGAGGAGCTGATCGACCTCATCAACACGCTCCACGACCAACTCGGCAAGGAACCGCCCAAGGAGGAGGTCCTGGGCTTCCTCGAGGAGATCAACGCCAAGATCAACGCGCATTTCGCGCTCGAGGAAAAGGTCATGCGCGGCCTCCACTACGACGAGCTGGGAGCCCACAAAGGCGATCACGAAGAGCTCCTGGACGGCATTCGCGACATCATGGACCGGGCCGAGACGGCGCCCTTCGCCGACCTCGAGGCCGACTTGGCGGCGCAGCTGAAGACTTGGTTCGGCACCCACTTCGCCACCAAGGACGCCCGGCTGCACCACTTCCTCGAGGAGCAGGGCATCGACGAGGAGACCTTCGTCCGCGAAAACCCGAACGCTTGACCCCGGTCAAGGCCGACCCGCCACCAACCGTGGCAAGCTCCGCCTCGGGTCGAGACGATCAATCAGCAGGGAGCCGATCATGAACCGTCACGTCTTGGGCACCATCGCCTTCGGTTGCACGTTTTTGATCGCTGCCATGGCCGCGGCCGAGGGCGATCCCGCCGCCGGCGAGCGGGCCTTTCGCCAGTGCGCCGCCTGCCACACCCTCGACGGCACGCACCGCGTCGGCCCCAGCCTCGCGGGGATTTTCGGCCGGACAGCCGGCACGGCGGACGGTTTCCGCTATTCGCCCGACATCGTGGCCGCGGGGGAAGCCGGGGTGGTCTGGGATGCCGAGACCATTTTCACCTATCTCGACAACCCGACGGAATTCCTGAAGGCGGCGACCGGCAAGGATCGCATTCAGACGCGGATGCCCAATCGCTATCCAGACGAAGGCATGCGCCGGGACATCATCGCCTATCTCGAGCAGGAAGTGGGCGGCTGATCGGCATGGCCACCGATCTCGTCGCCAACCCGACATCGACGCTCGAGCACCCCTTCGCCCCGTTCGTCCGCGCCGTCGCCAAGGGCGAGAAGCTCGGCCGCAGCCTCACCATCGACGAGGCCCGGACCGCCATGGGGATGGTCCTCGGCGGTGCGGTCGAGCCGGTGCAGCAGGGCGCCTTCCTCGCCGTGCTCCGCTATCGCAAGGAGACGCCCGAGGAGCTCGCCGGCTTCGCCCTCGCCGCCCGCGACGCCCTGCTGCCGGGCACGCTGCCGCCGGTGGCGCTGGACTGGCCCTCCTACGCCGACCGCCACAAGCAGCTGCCCTATTTCCTGCTGGCGGCCCTCCTGGTCGCCGGTGCCGGCGTGCGGGTGCTGATGCACGGCATCGAAGGGGAGGGGCCGGCCACTACGACGGCGGCGCTCGCGGCCCTGGGCGTGCCGCTGGCATCGGGCACCGAGGAGGCGGCGCGCCAGCTCGATGCCAGGAACTTCGCCTGCCTGCCGCTCGAGGCCGTCTGCCCCGCCCTCCACGGTCTCTTTGCACTCCGCCCGCTGCTCGGCCTGCGCTCGTCCGCCAACAC
>JAABSG010000347.1 GCA_011390475.1 Geminicoccaceae bacterium
GCACTGACGGGCGGAGGGCGGCCACCCGCACCTGATCGCGCGCGGACGCACTTCACCGCAGGCGAGAACTGGTGGTCAAAGAGGATGCCTTGGCCCCGCAGCCAGGCACAGAGTTGACCATCGGCAGTCTGCGGCGGTCTTGCTATCGAGGCGACGGTGCGGGTCGACAGGCGTAGCAGGTCACCGCAGGGAACGGCCGCTGCGGTCGACTTCGCTTGAGCGGGGAGGGAGCACGTCGGCGCCGGAGAGGCGGCTGCTCAGCTCTGTCGTTGTGATGGCTGCTCGGCCTGGCGGCGGGTGGCCCAGGCGTAGGGGGTGAATCGCTCCGGATGCTGCTCGATCTCGTCGGCATCGGAACAGAGCACATCGACGAGGTAGTCATGCACGGGGGCACGTGCCGCGACAGCCGTTTGCAGGATCGTGCGGACGATGTCGAGCACGAAACGGCCCTCGAGGCTGAGGCGAAACATCGAGCTCTTCTCGATCAGCTTTTCGGTCCTGAGCATCCTCTCCTGCAGGTTATTCGTCGGCTGCAGGCGCGGGTCGTCGAGGTAGGCTGTGAGTTTGTCGTAGTGCTTGAGGATGTAGCGAGCCGCGGCGCCGAGCTTGGTGCTCTTGGACCACTTGGCCGTCATCTTCGTCGCCAGCTCTTTGATGTCTTCCCAGAGCCGTCGACTGTTGGCCTGGCGCACGGCGAGCACGTTGTCCCGGTTGCGGCCGTACTCGTCGAGCAACTGCTCGTGCATCGCCAGGCCGGTGAACAGGTGCAACATGAACGGGCAGTACAGCGGGTCCTCGTGCTCGTACAGTGCGAAGGGCCGGCGTGCGTGGGCACTGCAGCCGATCAGCTTCAAGTCGACGCGCTGTAGAAGCTCCGGGTCCTTGACCAGATTGGTCGAGCTCAGGTCGGCTTGCACGATCAGATCGCGAACCGCTGAGCTGCGCTGGGCAAGGATCGACTCCAGCAGGTTGCCGAAGCCACCCAGGTGGCTGCGGTACAAGACGATCAGGCTCTGCGGATCTTCGGCAACACTGCGCCCGGTGATCACCGTGGTGTTCAGCGATTGCTTGCCGCCCGTGCCGTCCTGTCGTGGCGATTCGAACGCGAGCATCCGGCCGAGCAGCATGCCCAACGAGGGCTCTTCATCCTTAGACCGCTTGGCTTGTCGATCCCCGTCCGCCCGTCGGCGTTGTCGCTCCTGTTGCCGCTGTCTGCATTGCTCGATGCCGGCCTCGGACGCAGCAGGGGTGCGGTAGGCTTTCCACGGTGGCGGCCGCTTTTTGTTCGCCTTCGCTTTGTTGAAGTAGGAGGCGACCTCGATCACACGACACGACGTGTCGTCGCCGGAGAGGATGTCGCTGTCGGAGAGCTGCTCGGCGAGCTGGAGGTAAATCGGCACGAGGCGCTCGGCGACGTAGTGGAGCATTCGGCTGAGGCCACCCGCGGTGAACTTCTTGCCCGCTGTCGAAAACAGCGTGGCCAGTCGGTTGAGCGGCAGAGCAAATTGGCCGACCAGCACCGCCAGCGTGGCGAGCGTTGACCAGGTCACGCTGTAGCGCGGTGGACCGTACGGGTCCGTCGATGCCGAGACCACCGTGCGCTCGCCGTTTTCCTTGACCACCACCTGCTTTTGCACGTCGAGCGTGATCGGTTTGACCGACACCGACACGTCGTAGCGCACCCGCTCGTCGTTGAGTGTCTTGACCACCTTCGCGTCGGCCAGCTCCGCGGGCAGCGTCGCCGCCAGGTGCGCCATCTCTTCATCGGTGACCGCTGCGCCCCCGGGCATCAGGGTTTCACTCACCGAACGAAGGGCGGGGTCTGCTGCCTCGCCCATCTCCAGGTGGTTGGCAAGCTCCACACCTTCAGCACGCGACGCGGCTCGGTCTTCCTCGGTCAGCTCGATCGCCTCCACCGGCGTCTCCTCGGTCACCTCCAGCACCGGCGCCAGGGACGCGGGCTCTGCCGGCTTGCCCCCCTGAGCGGGAACCGGAGGCGGGGGATCCTTTTTCATCTTGGCCAGCTTCTCCTCGATGCGTTTGAACTTGCGGGTATGCCGCCTCTTCAACTCGTCATGCCAGTCTCCAAGACGATGGCTGCGATCCCGCGCTTGCTCCAGCCGCTCTCGCGCTGTCTTGGCCCGTCCGGTCTCAGCGCCTGGGACCACAGCCAGCGGGCTGCCGCTGCGACGCCGCTCGCTCGAAGAGGTGATGCCGAGGGCCCGACGCAGCTGCTGAAGCGTCTCGGAAAATCGCCGGCGCAGGTCTTGCCCCGCCGTCAGGTAATGGCGGTGCAGCGTCAGGAAGATCGCGACGGACTCCGGCGCCTCGGTCAGCTGTGCCGCGATCCACGCATCCACCTCTCGGCGTTGCTCGGAGGACAGCGGCGTGGCGGCGTTGAGGTTCACACAGATCGTAAGATCAAACTCGGAGATCGCGGTCAAGCGAAAAAGATCAGCGGTCCGCCGACGCGCTGCGGATTCGCGGCCGCCACGCCCGCGC
>JAABSG010000348.1 GCA_011390475.1 Geminicoccaceae bacterium
TGGAGATCGCAGCTCCCGTGGGTCGCTCGGCGAAGGTTTCGAGCACGCGCACGCGGCCGCCCTCGAAGCGGCGAGTGACCAGATACAGGCCGATCCCGTCGCCGAGCAGCGCACGGAGCTGGGTGTGGTCCCGCTTGACGAAGAGCACGCAGTCGCCTCGATACGGGTCGGCGTTCAAAAGGTACGCTTCGCCCAGCAGACCATCGGGCCCCTTGCGGAAATCCACCCGATGCTGCGCCAGGAACACGCGGCGGATGGTCACGGGCAGCATCTTTCCCTCTGCCGATGAAGCGCTGGTCTCAACATCTCGCCCTACCCGCCGAGCTGGCTGATGCGCACAGCCCAACCACCGAGCCGCAGCTCCAGCTCCGGCGATGATGGCTCCCCGCTCGGCGTGCTCTCGAGCACCGCCTGATCATCGACGACGTCGAAAACGCGGGCGACCGGTTCGGCTGGAGCGGCCTCCTTCACCCCACCCCGCCTCAGTTGCGCCCCCCACTGCCTCAGCTGATCCGACGTGGCCTGACAGGCCCGGCGCAGATCTCCCTCCGACGCACCGCGATCCAGCGCGGCCAGCGCCGCCGCCCGCAGCCCATCCGGAATGCGGCTTCCTCTCTCGCGGCTGCGGCGGAACTGCTCGAAGCGCCGCTCCAGGCGCTCCAACTCGAGCTCCAAACTTGCCCCGACACCGCCGCGCCCTTGGCGCCGCCCGCCTCGCTTCTTGTCCTGGGGTCTCTTCATCTCGTCGGCTCCTCGCTGATGGCTTGCTTCGCGAGAACCACGCTACGTCAGCCCGCCCGAGGTGTCGCGGGCCCGTCAATGCACGGCGTACTCTATGACGGCCAAGGATTTTGGCTGTGTCACAAGCGCTTTTCGGCTGGCCGATTTCGGTACTGGC
>JAABSG010000036.1 GCA_011390475.1 Geminicoccaceae bacterium
TTCTGGTCGTGATCCTCGGCCGGATGCAGCTTTTCACCGAGAACACGACCACCCCGATCCTGCCGTTCTTCCTGGCACCGACCGCACGATCGTCACCGACGGAAAAGATCGTGCGGCGTCGTCGTCTCCGTCGAGACGAGCGTCACTCGCGCGCCAGCAGGTTGCCGGTCGAGGCTTCGGGAATGGTCGCGTCGGCGATCTCGGCCGGGTAGCTGGCGATCTCGTTGCCGAGGCCGCCCTCGGCCGGGGTTGTCTCGGCCTCCGGCTCGGTGGGTCGGGTGCGTGGTGCCGGCGTCGAGGTGGGCGTGGTCGGCGTCCCGGCCGCACGGACAATTGGCACGCCCTTTGGAAAGATGATCTCGCGCGCCTCGTCCGGCATCGAGATGCCGTGCTCGATGAGCGCCCGCTTGATCAGCCGCAGCGCCGAGGACCGAACGCGCAGCGGCGAGAGCGTCCGGCCGTCGATCCAGAAATGGGCCTTCAGGTTGACCGTGGCAGCGCCCAGCGCATCGACCAGCACCATCGGCGGCGGGTCGTCCAAGACGGCCTCGTGCGCGCGCAGCACGGCGGCGACGACCTCCTGGGCGTCGGCGATCGAGTCGTCGTAGCCGATGCCGACCTCGGCGGTCACCCGCCGGGCCGGGGCCGCCGTGTAGTTGACGATCGTGCTCTTGAAGACGGTCGCATTCGGGATCTGCACATGGTTGCCGTCGATCGTCAGGAGGATGGTCGAGCGCGTGTTCATGGTCTGCACGACACCCTCGTGATCGGCGACGGCGATGACGTCGCCCTGCTGGAAGGGACGGCGGATGCTGAGGAAAAGGGAGGCCAGGAAGTTCTCGGCGATGTCGCGGAAGGCAAAGCCGAGCACGATGCCGATGATCCCGGCACCGCCCAGCAACGAAACCGCGAGCCCGGTCAGCCCGGCGATCTGCAGGACGATGTAGACGCCGAGCAGAAAGACGGGGATCGCGATGGCCCGGGCGATCAGGTCACGCAGGAAGTCCTGATCGACGCGCGGCGCCAGGAGGCGGCGGATGGCGCCGGTCAACGCGCTCGACAGCCACCAAGTCAGGGGCAGGATCAGGACGGCGAGCAGGACGAGCGGCAGCGCCACGGCGAGCTTGCGGGCGACCCGCTCGACCTCGGCCAGGACCGGTGCCAGGTCCCAGTTGACCTCCTCGCGCACCTCGATGCGGTTGACGACGGCGACGACGTCCTCGGTGCGGCGCGACACGTCGCGCGCCCATTGCTGGTGCTCCTCCAGGGTGGCGACGCCGTCGAGGAAGACGATGCCCTCGTCGACCAGAACCTCGACACCGCTGTACCAGCCCGTGGCGTTCAGGATCCTTGCGATGCGCCTCTGAATGGCCTCGTCGCGCGCGCCGGGCTCGACCGCGACCGCCTGCTCGGGCGCTACGACCTCGGTCTCGCCGGCCGGCTGTGAAAGCGCCGGTGAGACGAGCGCAATCGTCAGGACGAAGAGGAGCGCCGCACCCCGCCGCACCCCCCGGGTGCCGTGCTCGGCCATGCCGTCAGGGTCGACCCGCTGTGCCAAATCCGTCGCCTCCCATGATCAGCTCGGCAGGTGGGCCATGAGGGCTCCGACCCGCCATCGTCGTCTCGCCCCTCACTGCACCGACGAGAACGCCGTCGGTTGGAGGATTTGGTTGCTGACATGGGTCAGGAGGGGGCCGTTGGCTTCGGTTTCGGCTTTTTTGGTTTGCCATTCGGGGTCGTTCATGAAGGCGGTCCATTTCTGGTCGCGTTCGGCCAGTGACTCCCAGGCGAGGAGGTAGACGAGTTGGTGGTTGTTGTCGCCGATGGCGGTGGTCCAGAAGCCGGCCTGGCGGATGCCGAAGCGGTCCCAGATCGCCAGCGTGATGTTGGCGAAGCGGTCGAGGAGAGCCGGGAGCTTGCCCGGCAGGCAGTGGTAGGTGCGCATTTCGTAGAGCATGGTGGCGGCTTCTCCCTCTGGCCGCTCCCGTGCGCGGCGCCGTTGCAGAGTTCCTCCTTTTTGCGCCTCGGATCAAGCCGAGCGCTTCGCGACGCTGCCTTGTCTCGTCGACTGCGGATTTTTTGGAACCCGATCGCCCGCCGATGGTTATAATGGCATGTCGCAATGCGCAGCGGGCGGCCGCGTGGGCGCTCGTCGCGTGTGCTGCGATCGAACCAACCAGGGAGAGAAGTCATGACCGTTGCTCGTGTAACCGAGATTTCCGCGACCTCGACCGAGAGCTTCGACGATGCCGTCAAGCAGGGTATCGAGCGCGCCTCGAAGACGTTGCGTGGCATCACCAGCGCCTGGGTCAAGGACCAGAACGTGATGATCGAGAACGGCAAGGTGTCGGCCTTCAAGGTCAATCTCGCCGTCACCTTCCTGCTCGACGACTAGGCGACTGCCGTGGCGGTCGGGGGGCACCGGGAGCGCTGTCAGTTCACCCGCGCCGCTCGATCGCCGGCACGCCCGGCCACTACCGCCGCCGGCTGCCGTTGCCCGGCCAGGCGCGCGAAGAGCGCTGCGTAGCGCTGGGCCGTGGCCGCGACGCTGTGCTCGGCGGCGATGTGGCGGTTGCGGGCGGCGATTTGCGCCCGAAGCGCCGGATCGCGAGCGAGATCCCGGATCGCGTCCGCCAAATGTTGGGCCGTGCCCGCCTGCACCAGCCGGCCGGTGCGGCCATCCTCCAGGAAATCCGCCTGCCCGCCATCGGCCGTGGCCACCACCGGCAGGCCGTGCTGCATGGCCTCCAGGTAGACGATACCGAAGCCTTCGTGGGCGGACGCCAGGACGAAGAGGTCGGCCTGGGCCAAAAGGGCGTGCTTGGTGGCGTCGTCGACATAGCCGGTGAAGCGGACGCGAGCGGTCAGGCCGAGTTCCTGGGCCTGAGCCTCCAGCTCGCGGCGTTCCGGGCCGTCGCCGACCAGGGTGAGGCGGAGATCGAGGTCGCCGAGCGCTGCCACCGTCTCCAGCAGGGTGTTCAGGCGCTTTCTGGCGACCAGGCGAGCCACCGTCACCAGTTCGAGCGGGCCGCCGGGCGCGCGTGTCGGCAGCGGCCCCTGCCAGCGTTGGACGCCGTGCGGGACGATCTCGATGGGAGCGGTGACGCGGTGCAGGGTGAGCGCCTTCGCGGCCAGGTCGCGCGAGGGGGCGGTGCGGAGGTCGGCGCCGTTCAGCACGCGGCGAACCACGGGCGAGAGCAGCGGGTTTTGTGGCGGGGCGTACCACATGGTGGGGCCGTAGACGTCGCTGCCCATGATCAGGACGGCGTGCGGCAGGCCGAAACGCCGGGCGAGGCGGTGGCCGACGGTGCCCGAGGGGACGGCGAACCAGGAGGCCACGAGGTCGAAATCATGCGCCCGACAGAGTTCGGCGCCGCGGCGCACGGCCGAGGGGTGGAACGAGAGGAGCGAGGCCAGCGACGCCCGGGCCCGGGCATGGCGGCCGATGACCGGCACGCGCCAGAGCCGGACGCCGTCCACCTCTTCGGCCCGCGCCAGGCCGTCGGCCGCGGTGGTCAGCACGTGGACCTGGTGGCTGCGAGCGAGTTCGACCGCGACGTCGCGGCAGGCCACCCCGCCACCGCCACCCAAGGGCGGGTACTCGTAATTGACGAACAGCAGCCGCATGCAGAACTCGATCACGCTATGGTTGTGTGAGCTTACTCCGTTTTAACTCTTATGGACATCCCCCACGGGCGCATTTCGGCTGGCGGCGGGGGCTTCGAGCGGCTATCGGGCAAGCTCTGTTGCCGGACCGTCGAGGGGAGCCATGGCCGCGATCAGTGAGACGTTCCGGGTCGATGCCGCCATGGTCGAGGCCTTCGCGGCGCTGACCGGTGATCGCAATGCGTTGCACATGGACGTGGCCTTCGCCAGGCGGAGCCGTTATCGCGAGCGGGTGGCGCACGGGATGGTGGCCGTAGCACACCTGGCCTTGCTGCAGCGCCGGTTTCCCGAGCGCGCCTGGCGGTTTCGCGAGATCAGGGGGCGCTTCGAGGCGCCGATCCCGCTCGGCAGCGAGCTTTGCCTGGAGGTCGAGGTCGCGCCCGAGGCCGACGGTGCGTGGGCGTTCGAGGCGCGGTGGACGGCGGTGGCGGATGGCCGGGGCGTCATGACGGCGGGCGGTAGCCTGGTCTGCGGAGCGCCATCGACGGCGGCGCCGGGCGGCAGCGCTTGCCTGCTGGCGGCACCCACGACCGAACTGGTCCAGGGCGCCGAGGCGCTGGCCGAGGCGGTCGAGGCCTTGTCGTTGCGGGTCGATGCGGCCGGCCTCGATGCCATCCGGGCGCTGGTCGGCCTGGAGGCCGAACTTCCGGTCTGCGCCAATCTCGCAGCCACGCTCCTCCTCTCGACCCTGGTCGGCATGCGCCTGCCCGGCCGCTACGCCACCTTCACCAGCTTCGCGCTGGCGTTCGGCGGCGATCTCGAGGTCGGCCGTGACGCTGTCCTCGAGGGCCGTGTCGGCAAGGTCTCGGCGGCGAGCGGGACGCTGGTTGCCGCGACCCGGGTGCTGGTCAGCGGGGACGCCATCGCCACGGGCGAGATCCGCGCCCTGGTCAACCCGCCGCCCCGGCAGATGCCGAGCGCTGCCGCGATCAAGGCCGAGCACACCGGGCTCGGGCTCGCCGGTAAGGTGGTCATTGTCATCGGCGCCAGCCGCGGGATCGGCGAGACGGCGGCCAAGCTGTTTGCGATGCACGGTGCGAAGGTGGTGGTGCACTACTTCCGCGGCGAGGCGGATGCCCGGACGATCGTCGCCGACATCGAGGCGGCGGGTGGCACCGCCATAGCAGCGGGCGCCGACGTCCGGAACGAGGGCGAGGTCGAGGCGCTGGTGCGAAAGACGGTCGAGGCCTTCGGCGGCGTCGATGTGCTCGTCTACAACGCCGTCATGGACTTCCGCCCGGAGCCCGTGACCTCGCTCGGCTGGGCCGACTACCTGGCCGAGCTCGAGGTCTCGCTCGAGGGCCTGCACGCCTGCTGTCGGGCCGTGGTGCCACACATGAAAGCCGGCGGCGGCGGGCGGATCATCACGGTCTCCAGCATCGCCGTCGACCTGCCGGTCAAGGGGCAGAGCAAGTACGTCACCGCCAAGTCGGCGGTCGTCGGCTATACCAGGAGCCTCGCGCTCGAGCTCGCCCGCGACAATATCCAGGTCAATCTGGTGGTCCCGGCGATGACCGAGACCGATCTCTTGGCCTCGATCCCAGCCGACTACATCCGCCGCGCCGGCAGTGCCCGGGCGATGAAGCGCAATCTTGCCCCGATCGAGGTGGCGCAGGCGATGGTCTACCTGGCCTCGAGCTGGGCCGGCGGGATGAGCGGGCAGCAGCTGGTCTTGAACCTCGGCGAGCCGCCGTTCGCCTGACGGGCCACCCGTCAGGCGGCGGCCAGATAGGTGCCCAGGAGGTCGTCGAGCTGGCCCGCGGTTTCGATGCTCTCGATCTCGTCCATCGAGAACTGCACGCCGAATTCTTCCTCGATCGCGGTCATCAGACGCAGATGATTGAACGAATCCCAGGTCGGGTGTCCGTCGCGCACGGTCTCGCGCGAGAGTTCGCCGGCCTTCACCTCGAGAATGTCGGCCATCACGTCAGCCAGCTTGGGGTTCAAGAGACTTCACTCCTTCGATTGTCGATTGGTCGACCGTAATGCCGGGACAAGGCACGTCCACCGCCTCGGCAACCGGCAAGACCCAGCGCTGGTTTCCGTCGTCGGCCTCGGCCTCGAGCGTGAAGCCCTGACGGGCATAGAAATCGGCCGCGGGCCGGTTTTTCGCCGTTGGCCGGAAGTCGCCCCAGAGCCGGCCCCGCGGCCGCAGGGCCCGGGCGATGGCCTTGAGCCGATTGGCGATCGCCGTCTCGATGCCGCGGCCCATGGCGCGGCAGCTCATGACGATGCTGTCGACCGCCAAGCCGTCCGCGCGCACCTCCAGGAGCACCGCCGCGATGATGCCGAGATCGCCGAAGCGGTCTTTGGCCGCCACCACCTCGAGCCGCCAGTCGGGCGAGGCGATGAACTGCTCGACGTCGGCCAGGCGGTAGCGCTTGGTCGTGAGGTTGAACTGGTTGGTCTTGGCGAAGAGTTGCTGCACCCGGTTGAGTTCCGCCCGGGTCGCGGGCCAGATGGTGGCGACCGTCTCGAGGCTTTCGAGATAGCCCCGCATGTCGCCGGCCTCGACCTTGACGGCCGCGCGTGCGGCCTGCTCCCGGTACTGCTCCGTCTTGCGCAGATCCTCGGCCGAGAGCACCAGCCGCTCGAGCGACGGCAGCTCGAGCAGCAGGCCGGCATAGCTCGCCGGATCCTTGGGCAGGTGGATCACCTGAACCTCGGGCAGCATCTGGCGGACCAGCTCGCACTCGGCCGGGTTGTCGTCGACGAAGACCAGGCTGTCCGTGCCGATCTCGAGCTCGGCCGCGATCGCTCGGATGTTGTCGTGCTTGGGCTGCCAGTCGATCCGGGTCGCGACGAAATCGTCGAGGCCGAGCGGCATTTCGGGTCGCAGCCGGAAGACCTCCTCGACATCGGCCCGGTTGTTCTTGCTGCAGGCGGCGAGCAGGACGCCGCGACCCTGCACGCCCTTGATCGCCCGCTGAAAGGCCAGGAACGCCTCGCCCACCGGATCGCCCTCGTTGATGCGGATGCCCTCGGGCCCCTCCTCGCCGAGCACGCCGCCCCAGAGCGTGTTGTCGAGATCGAGCACCAGGCACTTCTTCGGCGGCAGGACCAGGCAGGCCAGATAGCGGGCGAGGAGATCGCCGATCTCGGGCAAGGCGGCCTCGGCCCAGGCGAGCTTGCCCAGATGCCGCATGCGCGGGCTGTCGGCGGCCCGCCTGCCGGTCGCGGCCACGGCCTGATCGATGTCGACCACATGCACCTTGGGGTCGGCCGCGAAACACTCGAGCAGCCGCCCGTTCAGCGCGGCATGGAGGGCCGTCTCGCCGCCCGCGAGCTTGAGGTCCGCGAGACCCAGATGCGGCCGCACGGGGCGCCAGAAATTGCCCACGAGCAGCGTCGCGGAGGTGACCGATTTGGCCGTCTCCACCCAGCCCTTGACCAGGGCCAGGGCCGCGTCGACCAGACCCTGCCGGCCGGCCGCGTCGAGCCGCGCCAAGCCGGCGGGCAAGGCCGGCAGCAGCCGGTCGAGCTCGAGCGAGAGGAAAATCACGTCCGGGTCGAAGTCGGCCAAGCCGAGCGACGGGTCGAGCAGCATCTGCATGTGCTGATCGAACGGCCCGACCCGAGCCTCGACCACGACACCCTGGCAGAACGCGGCGGCAGTCGCCATTCGGGCCAGCGGATCGAGGGTGTGATTGCCCAGGAAAAGCACTCTGCTGTCGGCCGGCAGTGCCAGCTCGCCCAGCCGCCGGGCGAGCTTGTCGGCCAGACGCGGCTCGAGGCCGTGGCCGGTCAGACCCTCCACGGCGGCCGAGAGGCTCGGCCGGTCATGCGCCAGGGCGAGGCGCTCACGCAGGTCAGCGGTCATCCAGAACGATCCATTGGTCGCGATATTCCGAGGATATGGGGCGCTCTCCAGCTCAGCCAATGTTACGAGGCGGTGGCGCTGGCCGAGCGTTGCCATCGCGCAACCGGGCCGAAATCCGCGAGGGGCAACGTCGCCGTCGGCGGCGCCGTCAGCGGCGCTTGAACACCACCTTGGCGGGCGAGCCGCCCGCGATCACCCGATCCGGCAGACTGCCCGAGACCGTCGAGCCCGGGCTCACGATCGTGTGATCGCCGATCACGGCACCGTCCATCACCACGACATTGGCACCGAGCCAGACATCCCGGCCGATCTTGATGCCCTTGGAAGTCTGCCCCTGAAACTGCACCGGCACGTCGAGCCGGTCGTAGCGGTAATTGACCCCGACGATGGCCACGTTCGGCCCGACCATGGTGTCGTCGCCGATCGCGATTCCGCCCTCGTGCGCCGAGATGAACACGCCGGTCGCGATCGCCACCCGTTCGCCGATCACGAGCTCGCCGTCGGCTGCCTTGATCTTGACGAACGAGCTGATCTGCGTGCCCCGACCGATGCGCAGCTTGGGCGTCAGCTCGACCTCGGCCCGCGGGCTGATCTTGCAGCCGAACTTGGCGTAGCCGATCAGGCTGACGATCGAGGCCGGCAGCAGGAACCGCCGGAGAATATCCATTGTCTTCATCGCGAGTATGCCGCCCGAGAGGGGTGTCTGTCGGCAATCCGCCCCCGGCGTTGCCCTGGCCCTGCATGCGGCAAGCGGCCGGTTGCTTCAAGACCCGTTGCGGCGACCGGCATGACAAAAAAGATGAAACGGAACGAAAGGTCATTGCCTTGGAGGCGAACAACCGCAATACGGTGGCAATGGCTTATTCAACTAAAGTGCGATCTATCGACCAGTCGGGGGGCCCTCGCGGGCCGCTGGTCACGCCTCGGGCCGCAACCCCGGCTGACCAGCCTGCGACTCCCACGACTTGGCCGTGTGCCACGCCATGACGGGCTTTGCGGTGAGGCTCGCATTCGGCCTCGCCGTGCTCGGCATCGTTCTCTACGTGGTCGATATCGGAGCGACGTGGCAGGTGCTGCGGGGGCTCGACCCGGCGCTCATGGCGGTCGCCTTCGCCTGCCTCCTCGCGACCCGCTTTCTCGTCGGCTTCAAGTGGTGGCTGCTGCTCGGTGGCCAACGGGCGGCGGTGACCTACCCGACCGTCCAGCGGGCGATCCTGCTCGCCGACTACCAGGGTCTGCTCTTTCCCAACACGCTGGCCGTCGACGCTCTCCGCCTGGTGCTGCTGCGCCACCACCCGCGCGGCATGACCTACATGGCCTCGACGATCCTGGCCGATCGCATCCTCAACACCATGGTCGCCGCCAGCCTGGCGCTCTTCGGCATGGCGGCCCTGCTCTGGCTGCCGACCGGCGCCGCCATCGCCCCGGGTGTGGTCCACGGCGTCGTCATCGCGGCGAGCCTCATCCTGCTGGCCGGGGTCGCGGTGATGTCGGACCGTCTCTTCGGCCTCGTCACCGGGAGCGCGCGCCGTCTCCTCGCGCACGGCCCGCTGCGGGGTCCGCTCGACCGCGTCCTCGCCAAGATGGCCGAGCTGCACCGCTCGACGACGACCGTGCTCGCCGAGCCCGAGACCGTCGCCAGGGCGGTCGGTGTCTCGATCCTGGTCGTCCTGTTGCGCATCGGCCTCGTCTATTTCCTCTTCGCTTCCGTCGGCACCTGGCTCGGTCTCTTGCCCGTCGTCGCCATCTACCCGATCATCATGCTGATCGTGCTCTTGCCGATCACCATCCTCGGCATCGGCGTGCAGGACAGCGCCTTCATCTTCTTCTTCGGCGGCCTCGGCATCGCCGCTAGCCTGTCGCTCGCGGTCTCGATGGCCGTCTATGCCGCGATCCTGGTCGTCAGCCTCGCCGCCGGGCTGATCGCCGCCCTGGTCGGCCCTGCACTGCCGACGGCGGAGCCCACGGCGCGAACGACGGTCAACAGCGAGAGCTGAGCGGACCAGCCGGCCAGGTCGAGGCGACGCCGAGCTACTTGGTTGCTCGGCGTCGCGGGTTTTTTGGTTGCCAAAGCAGCGTCGTCTTGCGCATTCTCGTGTAGATATCGGGGATCGTGAGTGTCATGGATAACGCGACACATCTGCGCGAAGATCTCAAGAGCTATTACAATCACAGCGAGCGCTACATCGCCGAGATGCAGTCGCACGACGACGCCTATTTCGACGACCAACTCGATTGGGTCGCCGAAAACTTGCTGCGACTGGTCGGCGCCGAGGGCCGGCTGCTCGACCTCGGCTGCGGCGGTGGCAGCTCGACCAAGGCATTCGCCGCCCGCCTGCCCGGCTATCACTGCACCGGACTGGACATCTCGGAACCGGCGATCGACCTGGCGACCAGACGCTTTGCAGCCGCCAACCTCGCCTATCGCGCTGGCGATTGTCTCGACCTGCCCTGGGCCGACGGCAGCCTGGAGGCGGTGATCAGCCGCGACATGATCGAGCACATCCCCGATGTCGGCCGGGCGCTCGCGGAGATGGACCGCGTACTGGCCCCTGGCGGTGTGATCATGATCCGCTCGCCGCACCACCGCAGCCCGCTGTTCGCCCTCCAGGACCTGTTGCGCCTGCGCGCCAACTACCCGTTCACCAAGAGCTGGGCCGGTAACCTGCCGCGCCTGATCGAGCTCAGCGCCGATTTCGTGGCCAAGCTCTTCGCCCGCGAGCCGCGCTTTCGCTACCGCACGCCGGACCTCAGCGACAGCGTCGTGGTCGGCCTCGACGCCGATGCGGTCTACGAGGTCTCGAGCCTCGATCTCACGACATTCTTCCGCAATCGCGGCTATACCGTACACAATGTCGGCGCCACCTACGGCACCAGCGCCGCCTCGCGTCTGGTGCCGCGCCTCGTGCCCTACTTCGCGTCGATCGGTCTGGTCGTGCAAAAGCCGGCCGCCAACGGCTGACCGTCACGCGCGCTGGAGTTTCAGCCCGCGGGGGCCAGTGCTCGCGGGTAGCTGCCTGAGTCCCGAGTCCTGCAGTATTCCCGTGCATCTTAGCCGGCGATGCGTGCTTGAAGACGCTCCGACGGCTCTGCATACTCGCGCGCAGCTGCCCGGTCCCTGGGCAAGACCTTCCTCGGAGCTCGGCCCCATGGCGCATTTGCGGTATGGCCGCGCGGTAGCGCTGCGCCCGAGACGCGCGCCGCGGGTCGATTGATGACGCCGCTACCGGAGGTCGAGGCAGCGACGGCAGCCCGGCCCACTTTCCTGCGCATCGTCTCGGGCGCCGGGCTCTTGACCACCGCACGGGTGATCGGCGACCTCGCCAGCGCCATCCTCTTCATCGTCATTTCCCGCGCCTTCGGCGTCGAGGGCATCGGCCACTACGCCTACGCCTTCGCCATCGCCCAGATCGCCCACCTCGTGGTCAATTTCGGCCTGATCGACTACGGCATGAGGGAATATGCGAGCGCGCCTGTGCCCGAGCGTGGCCGCATCCTCGCCAATGCGCTGGGCATCCAGACGGCACTGCTCGCCGTTGTCGCGGCCGGCCTCTGGCTCTACCTGCTCGTGACCCAGGCGGAACCCGCGGCCGCCACCATCGTCTGGCTGCTCACCGCTTATCTCGTGCTCTTCCATTTCGCGCTGATGCTCTTCATCCCGCCGATCACCGCCCAGCAGATGCTGGGCCCGGCGCTGGCCGAATTGGTCTTTCGGGTCGGTGGCACGCTGGTCGCGGTGGGCCTCGTGGCTTTCTTCGGTGCCGGCATGGCGGCCTCGCTCGCCGCCTTGCCGATCGCCGCGGTCCTGATGCTGGTGACCGCGATCGCCATCGCCAGGCGCTTCGAGGCCCGCATCGGGCTTCGTCTCGATCGGCCGCTCGCGCCTGCGATGCTCCGGGCGACCACGACCTTCGCCGGTTCCAGCCTGATCGACGGGCTGCTCGCCAAGGTCGGGCTGATCCTCCTCACCTTCTTGCAGGGCACCGGTGCCGCCGGCATCTTCGCCACCGGGCTCAAGCTGCTCGATCTCGGCATGGCGCCCCTGCTCTTTCTCGGCATCGCGGTCTTCCCGCGCCTGGCCAGCAGCTTCGGGAAGGACGATGCCGACCTTGTCCACATCGCCGAACAGTTCATTCGGCTCAGCCTGATGCTCGGTGCCCTGGTGCTCTGGGGCATGGTGTTCGTCGTACCGCCGGTGCTGCCGTTGCTGCTCGGTGCCGAGTTCACGGCGGCTGCGCCTGCGGTGCAATTGATGGGCGTGGTGGCCATGCTGACCGCCCTCGACCTCGCCGCTGCCCGCCTGCTCTGGTCGCTGCGCCTGCAAGGCCACCGCCTGCGCATCCAGACGATCGGCGTCGCCGCCAACGTCACGGCCAACCTGCTGCTGATACCCTGGCTCGGCGTCATGGGCGCCATCATCGCGGCCATCGTCACGCTCAGCCTGATGCTCGGCTTGGCCAGCAAGCTGCTCCGCGAGCGCCTGCCGGCGGCTTTTTGGCCGAAGCTCGGCCGCGCCTGTCTCTGGCCGGCAGCGGCGGGGGCCGTGGTCGGTGGCCTCGTGACGCTGGGCGAGTTGTCGCCCTGGCTGGGCGGACCGCTCACGCTCGGCGCCTTCGTGGCGACGAGCCTGGTGAGCGGGCTGTTCGGCCGTGAACAGCTCGAGGGCCTGACCCGAGGACCGGCGATCCCATGACCGGTGCCCCCCTTGCCAGCGACGCGCTCTCGAGCCTCGCGGGCCCGGTGCTGGTCGTCGCCCCGCATTCCGACGACGAGACCCTGGGCTGCGGTGGGACCATCGCCCGCCTCGCGCCGACCATGCCGGTCCACGTCGTCTATGCCGCCGACGGCCGGCTGTCGCCGAGCGGCGCCGACGGCAAGCCGGCACCGGATGCCGACGCCCTGCCGGCGATCCGCCGCGCCGAGGCCGAAGCCGCCATGGCCCGGCTCGGCGTCGCGGCCGATCGGCTGCATTTTCTCGATCTGCCGGACGGCCGGCTCGCCGCCGAGCGCGCGACGCTGACGACCCGCCTCGCCGAGCTGATCCGGACGATCCGGCCGAAGACCGTCCTGACCCCCTTTCGCTACGATCAGCACCCCGACCACCTCGCGGTGCACGCTGCTACGGTCGCCGCCCTCGGGCGCGAACGGAATGCCGCAGCGCCCATCACGCTCCTGGAGTATTTCGTCTATTTCCGCTATCCGCTCCTCGCCGAGCATGACATCCGCCGCGCGATCGCGGCGGAACATCTGCTCGGCGTGGACATCGAGACGGTGCGGGCCGAGAAGCGGGCAGCTCTCCAGGCCTATGCCAGCCAGGTCACGTGCTTTTATCCCTGGCAGAAGCGGCCGATTCTCACCGCAGCGGTCCTCGACGAGCATGCCAGCGGACAGGAATGGTTCGTGCGCGCCCTACCCGACTTGCCGACCGCCCGACTGTTTCGTGGAGATTCGCTTCGCTTGCGTATCAATCTACGTTTCGGACCGAAGCTCGTGCACTGGAAAAAACGCCTGCTCGGCTGATAAGAGAAATATCGTCCCTCGCCAGGGCCACGAAACGACCAGGAGACGCCGCAATGTCGAAACGCGGACCCGACAGGAAGATCGGGCGAACCGGTGAGCCTATTCGCGTCCTGCACGTGTGTGACAAGTTCGGCATCAATGGTGCCACGGTGCACGGCATTACCCGGTTGTTGAGCTGGTGGTTCCCGCGCTGGGATCGGACCGCCGTCGACTGCAAGCTGATCGGCCTGCGCGGCCACGACGCCTCGTCACAATTCCTGATCGACCGCGGTACTGCCGTCGAGTGCCTCGGCAAGGGACGCTTCGATCCCTCGACCTTGAGCGAACTCGTCCGGCGGGTCCGCGCCGATCGCATCCAACTGCTCCATCTGCACGGCTACGGCGCCAGCGATTTCGGCCGGCTCGCCGGCCTCCTGACCGGCGTGCCGGCGATCATTCACGAGCATTTCGTCGATCCGGCGATGCCCGCCTACCAGCGCGTCGCCGACCGGCTCCTGGCGCGAGCGACCCGGCTCGGCGTTGCCGTCTCCGCTTCCGTGATCGACTTCATGGCAACCGAGCGGCATCTGCCGCGCGAGCGCCTGCGCCTCGTCCCCAATGGGGCCCCGATCAGTGATTTTCGCCCCGTCGATCCGGCGACCGCGGCCGCTGCCCGGCAACGCTGGAGCCTGCCCGACGACCGCCCGATCATCGGCGCCATCGGCCGGCTCGGCGAGCAGAAGGGCCTGACCTATCTGATCGCCGCCTTGCCGCTACTCGCCGCCCAAGGCCTGCGCCCGCAACTGCTCCTGATCGGCGACGGCGACGAACGGCCGGCGCTCGAGGCCCAGGCGGCCGAACTCGGCATTGCCGACCAGGTCACCTTCGCCGGCTTTGCCGGCGACACCCGGGCCTTGCAGACGCTGCTCGACCTGCAGGCCTTCCCGTCCTTGTGGGAGGGCACGCCCTTGACCCTCTTCGAGGCCATGGCGATGGCCCGCCCGATCGTCTCGACCGGCGTCGACGGGCTCGGCGAGGTGCTGCGCCACGACGTCACGGCACTGATCGTGCCGGCGCGTGAGCCGAAGGCCCTGGCCGACGCCATCGGCCGCGTCCTCACCGATCGATCGCTGAGCGCCCGGCTGGCCGCCGCCGCCGCGCAGGCCAGTGCCCAGTACGACATCCAGCACGGGGTCGACATGCTCCAGGCGATCTATGCCGAGGTGCTCGGCCGCCCGGTCGTCGCGGCCAAGCTCGCCGAACCGAAGCCCCCGGAACCGGAGCCCGCCTCGATCGAGCCCGCAGAGCCGGCGCCGGCGCCGGCGGTTGCTCCTTGAGTCCGTTGCGCGTCTGGCTCGTCGTCGAGACCTACCATCCGGTCATCGGCGGCGGCGAGACGCAGGCGCGAACCCTCGCCAGCGGTCTCGGCGCCCACGGCATCGCCATGCGGGTCGTCACCCGCCGCTCCGCCACGGCCTTGCCGAAGCACGAGACGATCGACGGGGTGCCGGTCCACCGGCTCGGCCCCGCCGGCCCCGGCCATCTGAAGAAATGGGCGATGCTGCCCGGCCTCTTCGTCACGCTGGTGGCCCGGCGTCGCGACTGGGACATCGTCTTCGTCTCGGGCTACCGGGTGCTCGGCATCGCCGCCGTCGCCGCCGCCCGCCTGCTCGGCAAACGGGTGGTCCTCAAGGCCGACAATGACGGCGAGATGTCGGGGACCTATTTTG
The DNA here is from genome assembly GCA_011390475.1 of Geminicoccaceae bacterium. Taxonomy (GTDB): domain Bacteria; phylum Pseudomonadota; class Alphaproteobacteria; order Geminicoccales; family Geminicoccaceae; genus SLRI01. The sequence goes on from JAABSG010000036.1 coordinate 14,716, forward strand.
CCGGGGGTGCGGCGAAGCTCGGGATCGGCGGGGCAGCGCGGGCGATAGCCGCCTTCGTCGCCCTGCGCAACCGCCTGCTCCGCCAGGCCGACCACTTCGTCAGCCTCTCGAGCGGGATGCAAGACGAGCTCAGTGCCCACGGCGTGGCCCCGGCCGAGATCACCGCCATCCCCAACAGCGTCGACACCACCCGCTTTCGATCCGTGACCGCGACGGAGAAAACAGCGCGCCGAACCGCCCTCGGCCTGCCCGAGACCGGCCCGATCATCGTCTTCGCCGGCCGGCTCCTGGCCGCCAAGGGGGTTCTCGACCTGGCCCATGCCTGGGCTGCCATCGCCCCCGACCACCCGGAAGCGACCCTCGTCGTCGTCGGCTCGGGCAAGGGGCTGATGCACGATTGCGAGGCCGAATTGCACGCCTGCATCGAGCGCTTCGGGCTCGGCGGCCGGGTGGTCACCACCGGCTTCGTCGACAATGTCGAGGACTACCTGCAGGCCGCCGATATCTTCGCCCTGCCGACCATGGACGAAGCCTTCGGCCTGGCCCTGGTCGAGGCCATGGCCTGCGGCATCGCCACCGTGGCGAGCCGGGTCGGCGGCATCAAGGACATCATCGAGCCCGAGGTGAACGGCCTCCTGATCGAGCCGGGCGACCGCCGCGGCCTGGAGGTCGCCTTGCGCCGGCTCCTGGCCGACCCCGAGTTGCGCCAGCGGCTGGCCGCGGCCGCGATGGCCACCGTCGCTGCCCGCTATCGAACCGATGCGGTGCTCGAGCGCTATGCCAGGCTGTTTCGCCGCCTCGCCGCGCCGACGCGCGCCCGGCACTCGGCCGAGGCGGCCACGTCGATCGAGCCGGACGGTCGCGATCCGACCCTCTGAGCAGCCGGCCCGGGGGCGTTGGCAGTGCGGCCGCGCCAGTCCAGGCACGTCATCTGCGCCCGTTCGATATTCGCAGCCGGTCCGAGGGAACCATGGTCTCATGAAGGAGTAGTGTCTCCATCACGTGTCGAATGGAGCGATGCAATGGGTCTACTCGCCAAGCTACAGCGGCTGCAGCGCACCGGGATGATCGGTATGGCGGCCCGCGGTGCCATCGGTGCCGAGTTCAGCCGGGTGGGTGAGGCGATCGGCAGCGAGCGGCTGACCTACAATCGTTGGACTTTCGACATGTTCCATCGCTTGGCAGTCGAGACCGCGCCGGCGATCGTCTCGGGCATCCTGCGTCGCTTCCCGGACATCGAGCGCGTGGTCGATCTCGGCGCCGGCACCGGCGCCCATGTCGCGGCGTTCGAAAAGCGCGGTCTGGCCTGCACCGGCTACGAATATTCGGCGCTGGCGCGGGAAATCGCGGCCGACCGGCTCGCTGTGACACTTCGGCCTTTCGATCTCACCGAAGCGGAGCCGTGGCCAGGGTCCGGGCCGGAGTCCGAGGAAGGCGAGCGCTACGACCTCGCCTTGTCGCTGGAAGTCGGCGAGCATCTGCCGCCCGAACTCGGCGACAAGCTGGTCGCGACCTGTGTCGAGGCGGCACCGCACGTGCTCTTCAGTGCAGCACCACCCGGCCAGGGCGGGCAGGGCCACGTCAACGAACAGCCGAAGGCCTACTGGATCGAACGCTTCGCCCGGCACGGCTACCAGTTGGACGAGGCGCAGACCGAAGCCCTGGTCACCGATCTGCGGCACGAACTGGTACGCGGCATGCACCTCGCGCGCAATGTCATGATCTTTTCGGCCTGAACCGGCGCCCCCATCGCCACCGTGGCGAGCGGGGTCGGCAGCATCCGAGCCATCATCGAGCCCGAAGTGAACGGCCTCTCGATCTTCCCGGTTGGTCGTCGTGGCCGGCTACCAAAAGGGGGCCGGCTACCAAAAGGGGGCCGTGCTCGACTGTGACGCTCGGCCGGTTTTCGAGTGGCCGGCGCCGTGAGGTCCGGCTGCCCGGCCGTGACAGAGATCCCGGCAAAGAGCAACAGCGCTTGACAATTGGCGCTCGACGACGGAAATTGTCAAGCAATGATCGGTAAAACTATCTGCGTCGAAAATGAACGTTGAGCAATCTTGCACGTCGATCAGACGACGAAACAGTCAGCGAATACAATCGTTAGAGTTTTTTGCATGCATGCTGGTCCTGAACCGGGCGTCAATAGGCCCGCTGGTGAGTGACGCGGCCCCGGTCTGCGGTGCGACTGTCGTCTCGGGGTACAGCATACGGGTGTGCGCTTGGTCACAGATGTGCCGAGAATGCCGCTTATGCTGCTATATCATTAGTCAACCGACGGCTTTCGCGGGTCCCCGGTCTTGTTGTTCGAACGTCCCGGTGGTACCTGAACGCGGGGTGGTAGTGGGTCCGATGAGCGGATGTGGATGAACGTCGCAAGGGTGCAATCGACCGAGACGTGGTTGAGCGGGACCTTCATGGTCGACGCCCATGTGCACTGTCACGCGGGCGTTGCACCCGCGCGCCTGCTCGACCACGCTGCCGCCAACATCGCCGCCGCAGCCGCCGCGCTCGACATCCGGCCTGCCGCAGGCTGGCTGTTGTTCACCGAGATGGCCGGGGACGATGCCTTCGCCGCCCTGGAGCGGGCGGCGGCGAACGGGACCACTCTCGACGGCTGGCGCATTCGGCGCACCGCCGAGCCCATTTCGCTGATCGCCGAGCCGATCTCGCCGACCGACCGGGACGCTGCAGCCTTGCCGCTGATCCTCGTTGCCGGCCGGCAGATCGTCACCGCCGAAGGCCTCGAAGTCTTGGCCATCGGCGCCCGCGGCCCGTTCAGCGACGGCCAGGATATGACCTCCGCCGTGGCAGCGGTGCGGGCCGCCGACGGCCTCGCGGTGCTGCCCTGGGGCTTCGGTAAATGGTGGGGCAGCCGAGGCGCGGTGGTCGCGAACGTCCTCGCCCATGCCACCCCCGGCAGCGTCTTTCTCGGCGACAACGGTGGCCGCCTCCAGGGCACCTCGCCACCCGCCGCCTTCGCCACGGCCGCCGCCAAGGGCATCCCGGTGCTGCCGGGCTCCGATCCCCTGCCGCTCGCGGCCGAGGCCGAGACCGCGGCCGGCCGCTACGGCTTCGTGCTCGAGGCCGTGGTCGATGCCGACCATCCCGCCGCCGGCCTCCTGGCACACCTCGAGGCACTCCGCGAGCAGCCGCCGAGCTTCGGCAACCGCCAGTCGCTGCTGCCGTTCGTCAGCCGCCAACTCGCCATGCAATGGCGCAAACGGAGGCGGGCCCCGTGACCGAGCGTATCTTGGTGGTTGCACCGCAACCCTTTTTCACCCCCCGTGGCACACCGTTCAGCGTCTATTACCGCACGCTGGTGATGGCCGAGGCCGGCCTGCCCATCGACATCCTGACCTACGGCCAGGGGGCGGACGTGGCGATCCCGGGGGTGAGCATCATCCGCATCCCCGATTTCCCGCGGCTCGGGCCGGTGAAGATCGGCCCGTCTCTGCTCAAGCTATGGCTCGACGTCGTCCTCGTCCTCTGGACGATCGGCTGCCTGATGCGCACCCGCTACGCCATCGTCCATGCGCACGAGGAAGCCGTCTTTTTCCTGCGCTTCTTGAAGCCGATCTTCCGCTACCGCTTGATCTACGACATGCACTCCAGCCTGCCGGAGCAGCTGAAGAACTACCAGTTCACCACGTCCAAGCTGCTGATCGGCCTGTTCGAGCGGCTCGAGGCCAGTTGCCTGCGGGCAGCGGACGCGGTGATCACCATCTGCCCCGAGCTCGCCCGCTATGCCAAGCCGCTGATGCCCGACCCGTCACGGCATTTCCTGATCGAGAACAGCATCTTCGAGCCGGTCCGGCTCGCGCCCGGTACGAGACGCGTCGCCGACGCACCGGTCGACGCCCCGGCGCTGCCGGCCAACCGACGCATCGTGCTCTATGCGGGCACCTTCGAGGTCTATCAGGGGCTGGACATCCTGCTCGATGCTTTCGTGGTGGCGCATGCCGCCTGCCCCGATGCGCTGCTGGTTCTGGTCGGCGGGACGGCGACGCAAGTCGAGCGCTTGCGCCGGCGTGCCGCCGCGCTCGGCATCGGCGACGACGTCCTGGTGCTCGAGCGGATGCCCCAGGCCAAGGCCGCCCGCTACACCCAGGCTGCCGACGTCCTGGTCTCGCCGCGCTGCACCGGCACCAACACACCGTTGAAGATCTACGAGCAGCTCGCGAGCGGCGTGCCGCTGGTCGCCACCAATATCCTCTCGCACACCCAGGTGCTCGACGACCGGGTGGCCTTCATGGTCGATCCGACGCCGGAATCGCTGGCGCGGGGCCTGATCACGGCGCTCACCGACGAGGCCGCGCGCGCCGAGGTCGCCGGCAACGCCCAGCGGCTCTACGCCGAGGCCTATTCGCGCCCGGTCTACGAAGCCAAGCTGCGCGCCGTCCTCGATCTGGTTGGTGCTGCCGAGCCCGCGCCGAGCCACCACCTCGCCAGCCACGGAAAGACCTGAGCCCATGTCGGTAGCCTTGCGGCAAGTGCCGCCCGTCGGCACGGCCGCCCCGCCGGTCGACCCGGTGACGGCCCAGGTCCGCGACTACTGGAACGAGCATGTCGTCGACTGGCCGATCACCAGCCGCGACCCCGGCAGCCGCGCCTTCTTCGCCGAGACGGAGGCCTATCGCTTCGAAAAGCTCGACTACCTCGACCGCGTCGTCGACTACGCCGGCCACCCGGGTGAGGACGTGCTCGATGTCGGCTGCGGCCTCGGCAACGACACCGCCCGCTTCGCTGTGGGCGGTGCTCGCGTCACCGGCATCGACATCGCCCCACGCGCCATCGAGCTCGCCCGCGCCAACTTCGCCCAGCGCCGGCTCGAGGGACGTTTTCTACTGATGGACGGCGAGGCGATGAGCTTTGCCGACGCGAGCTTCGACTTCGTCTATTGCCATACCGTCCTCCACTTCACGCCGCACCCGGAGCGGATGATCCAGGAGATCCACCGCGTTCTCAAGCCGGGCGGCAGGGCACTTCTGATGGCCGTCAATCGCCGCTCCTGGATGCGGCTGATGCATCGCTTGGCCAAGGTCGAGATCGACCACCTGAAGGCGCCGGTGTTTCACTGGCTGAGCCGCGACGAGCTCGCCCGGATGGCCGCCCCCTTCGCCCGTACCCGCGTCGTGGTCGAGCGTTTTCCCGTCCGCACCAAGGTCCATCAGGGGCTCAAGGCCAAGCTCTTCAACACGCTGTTCGTCGACCTCTTCAACGCCTTGCCGCGGCGCTGGATCGACGGCACCGGTCACCACCTCCTGGTTTTCGCCGACAAAGCCGCAGAAGCAGACGAAGCCGACGGAGGGGACCCCGGGGAGCCCGCGGCTTGAAGCGTGATCTCGCGGCCCTCGAGGACCGCCGCTTCGACGTTTTGGTCGTGGGTGGCGGCATCTACGGGGCCTGCATCGCTCGCGACGCCGCCAAGCGCGGCCTCTCGACCGCCTTGATCGAGCGCGACGACTTCGGCGCCGCCACCTCGCACAACTCCTTCAAGCTGATCCACGGCGGCCTGCGCTACCTGCAGCAGATGGACATCGAGCGGCTGCGCCAATCGGCGGCCGAACAGCGCCGCTGGCTGGCCATCGCACCGCATCTCGTCCACCCCTTGGCCTTCGTCATGCCGACCCTGGGCCACCTCACCCGCGGCCCCGAAGCGCTGCGCATCGCCCTTTGGGCCTACGAGCTGTTGTCCCGCAACGGCGCCCCCGAGACGCCGCGCGTACCGCCCGGCCGGGTGGTCGATCGGCAGACCGGCGAGGCCCTCTTCGGCGGTGGCGCGCCCGAGGCGATGAACGGTGCTGCCATCTGGTACGACGTGCAGATGCGCAACGCCGACCGGCTGCTGCTCGAGATCGTCAGCGACGCCGCCGCCTCTGGCGCCGTGGTCGCCAACCACGTCGAGGCCCGGGGCTTCCTCGGCCGGGACCCGACGACCGGCATCGAGGGGGTCAGCGCCCGGGACTGCCTCGGCGACGCGCCGCTCGCGATCGCTGCCCGCCTCACCATCAACGCCGCCGGCCCCGACGCCCAATATTTCCTCGACGCCCTGCCGAAACCCACGACCCACAGCTTCGGTGGTCTCTCGCGCGGCATGAACGTCGTCGTCAGCCGCCCGCTCGTCCAGGACCACGCCCTGGCGGTGAGCAGCCGGCGCCGCTCGGATTCGCTGCTCCCGCGCGCCGACGGCCGGCTCTTCTTCATCCAGCCCTGGCAGGGCCTGTCGGTGATCGGCACGAGCCACCTCGTCCACGAGGGCAGTCCCGAGGGCTTCGGCTTCGACGAGGCTTGGCTCGACGATTTTTTGGCCGAGATCAACGACGCCTACCCGCCAGCCGGCCTGACTCGCGATGATGTGCTCTACGCCTATGCCGGCCTCACCCCGGCCGCCAAGGAGCCGCGCGGCAGCGAGGTGCAACGCTCCCGGCGTGGCGTCATGGTCGACCACGCCGAAACCGACGGCCTCGAAGGCCTGTTGAGCCTGCAGGGCGTCAAGTACACCACCGCGCGACTGGTCGCCGAGCACGTCGTCGATCTCGCCGCCATCAAGCTCGATGCCGCGGTCGCCCCCTGCCGGACCTGGCAGGACCCCCTGCCCGGGGCCCGGGGCTTCACTGCCCCGGCCGCGTTGCGCGCGGCTGCGGCCCAGGCTCCGGATGGCGGCGAGGAACT
>JAABSG010000349.1 GCA_011390475.1 Geminicoccaceae bacterium
CTTCGAGGAGCTCAACAGCATCCTCTTCTACCCGGTGCAGTACGAGGGCGAGGAGAGCTCGCGCAACGTCTTCTACACCGGCGCCGCGCCGAACCAGCAGGCGATCCCCGCCGTCGACTACCTGATGGAAGAGGAAGGCGTCGAGCGTTGGGTGCTCGAGGGCACCGACTACGTCTACCCGCGCACCACCAACCGTATCCTCGAGGCCTATCTCATCCAGAACGGCGTCGATCCGTCCGACATCGACGTGAACTACACGCCGTTCGGCCACTCGGACTGGCAGACCCGCGTCGCTGCCATCAAGGATTTCGGCAGCCAGGGCAAGAAGACCGCGGTGGTCTCGACGATCAACGGTGACGCCAACGTGCCGTTCTACCGCGAACTCGGCAACCAGGGCGTGGATGCGACGGACATCCCGGTCGTCGCCTTCTCGGTCGGTGAGGAGGAACTCGCCGGCATCGACACGACGCCGCTGGTCGGCCATCTGGCCGCCTGGAACTACTTCATGAGCGTCGACACGCCCGAGAACGCCGAGTTCATCGAGGCCTGGCACGCCTTCATCGGCGACGAGGACCGGGTCACCAACGATCCCATGGAGGCCCACTATATCGGCTTCAACATGTGGGTGCAGGCGGTCGAGAAGGCCGGCACCACCGACCCGGACGCGGTGATCGACGCGATGATCGGGGTCGCCGTTCCCAACCTGACGGGCGGCCTCTCGGCGATGATGCCGAACCACCACATCACCAAGCCGGTCCTGATCGGCGAGATCCAGGACGACGGCCAGTTCGACGTCGTCTGGGAGACCTCCGGCCTCGTCGTCGGCGACGAGTGGTCGGACTTCCTCGAGGGCTCGAAGGACCTGATCGCCGATTGGCGGGCCCCCATGTCCTGCGGCAACTACAACGTCGTGACCGGCAGCTGCGGCGGCAGCGACAGCCAGTAGCCTCGCTGGGCGACACTCTCGGCTGGTAGCAACTTAGCGGTGACGATGCGCATGCCCCGGTTCCTCGTGCTTCTCGCGATGCTCGGCATTCTGCTCGGCCTGATGCCGGGCATCGCCGAGGCACAGGACCGGGCTGCTCTCGTCGCCGCTCTCGCCGAGGGTGGCTACGGCGACAAGGAGGCCGCCATCCAGGCCTTGGCGGCGACCGGTGACAGCGATCTCGCACCGACCTTGCGCGCCATGGCGGACGGCCAACTCTACACCCGAAAGAGCGACGGCCTGGTCGTCATCGCCGCACCCGCGGGCCGCAATCTCCAGCTCCTCGATCCCTTGACCATGGAGGAGCTCGAGGTGGTGGCCTCGGGTGCCGTCGAGCGAATCCGGGTCAACAACCGCTTGCGCCGGGCGCTCAGCGCCGCCATCGGCAATCTAACGCTCCTGGCCCCGGATCCCGCGGTTCGTGCCCGGGCCGCCGATGCCGTCTTCGCCAGCGCCGACCCCGAGGCGCTCGAGGCGCTCGACGAAGCGCTGGCGCGGGAAAGCGAGGCCTGGGTCGAGGCGAAGCTGGAGCGGGCCAGGGCCGCCGTCATCCTGCAGACCGATGCCGACATGGCGACCAAGCTCGCCGCCGTCGAGACCATCGCCGACAACGGCAACCGGCAGGCGCTCTCCCTGCTCGTGGCGTTGCGCGCTTCGGCCGACGGCGAATTGCAGGAAGCGGCGGCCGCCGGCGTGGCCGAGATCGAGCGCCGGCTGAAGACCTGGGAGATGGCGCAGCACGTCACCTACGGCATTTCCTTGGGCTCCGTCCTGCTGCTGGCTGCCATCGGCCTCGCCATCACCTTCGGGGTGATGGGCGTCATCAACATGGCGCATGGTGAGATGGTGATGCTCGGTGCCTACACCACTTTCGTCGTCCAGCAGGCGATCAGGACGCACTATCCGGAACTCTTCGACGCCTCGCTCTTCATCGCCATTCCCTTGGCCTTCGCGGTCACCGGTGCCGTCGGCATCGCCGTCGAGCGCGGTATCATCCGCTGGCTCTATGGCCGCCCGCTCGAGACCCTGCTCGCCACCTGGGGCCTCTCGCTGGTCCTGCAGCAGACCGTGCGGACCATCTTCGGGCCGACCAACCGCGAGGTCGGCAACCCGTCCTGGATGTCGGGCGCGGTCGAGCTCGGCAACCTGACGATTACCGCCAACCGCTTGTGGATCTTCGTCTTTTCCCTCGTCGTCTTCGCCGCCCTCATGCTGCTGCTCAAGCGCACCAGCTTCGGCCTCGAGATGCGCGCGGTCACGCAGAACCGGCAGATGGCCGGGGCCATGGGCATTCGTACCGGCCGCATCGATGCCATGACCTTCGGCCTCGGCTCGGGCGTCGCCGGGCTCGCCGGGGTGGCGCTCTCGCAGATCGACAATGTCAGCCCCAATCTCGGCCAAGGCTACATCATCGACAGCTTCATGGTCGTCGTCTTCGGCGGGGTCGGCAATCTCTGGGGAACGCTCACCGGGGCCATGACTTTGGGCATCATCAACAAGTTCCTCGAGCCCTATGCCGGCGCGGTGCTGGGCAAGATCGTCGTGCTCGTCCTCGTCATCCTCTTCATCCAAAAACGCCCGCGCGGCCTCTTCGCCCAGCGCGGCCGCGCCGTCGAGGCCTGATCCTCCATGCTGTTGACCCGTCACCTCGGCCAGGGCGGCTGGTGGTTCCTCTTCTTTCTCGCCGTCGTCGCCGTCGTCGTGCCTTACGGCAATCTCGCCTATCAACCCGGCCATCAGTTCTACGTCTCGGGCTTCATGGTCTCGCTGATCGGCAAATTCCTGACCTATGCGCTGCTGGCGGTCGCGATCGACCTCATCTGGGGCTATTGCGGCATCTTGAGCCTCGGCCACGGCGCCTTCTTCGCGCTCGGCGGCTACGCCATGGGCATGTATCTGATGCGGCAGATCGGCGACCGCGGCGTCTACGCCCATCCCGAGCTGCCGGACTTCATGGTCTTTCTGAACTGGTCGGAACTCCCCTGGTACTGGTGGGGCTTTTCCTCCTTCCCTTTCGCGATGCTGATGGTGCTGCTGGTCCCCGGAACCTTGGCCTTCGTCTTCGGCTGGCTGGCGTTCAGAAGTCGGGTGACCGGCGTCTATTTCTCGATCATCACCCAGGCCATGACCTATGCCTTGATGCTCGCCTTCTTCAGGAACGACATGGGCTTCGGCGGCAATAACGGGCTCACCGACTTCAAGGACATCCTGGGCTTTCCCCTGCAATCGGCCGAAACCCGGGCCGGCCTCCTGGTCGCTTCCGCCGTGGCCCTGATGCTCGGCTTCATGATCGCCAAGGCCGTCACCGGCTCGAAGCTCGGCCAGGTCCTGGTCGCCATCCGCGATGCCGAGAGCCGGACGCGGTTCCTGGGCTATCGGGTCGAGCACTACAAACTCTTCGTCTTCACCCTCTCGGCGATGA
>JAABSG010000350.1 GCA_011390475.1 Geminicoccaceae bacterium
AGACGGGGCTCGGGGCGGCTGCCGCTACTCCGAAGCGTAGAAGGCGGCCAGCGCTCTGACCTGCTCGTCGTCCAGCGATCGGGCGATCATCTGCATCGTCGAATGATCGCGCTGCCCCTCTTTATACGCTTTCAGCGCCGAAATGAAATAGTCCGCAGGAAGTCCGGTAATTTTTGGAATTCCCGCGGAATCGGTGTTTTTTTGATGGCAGGAACTGCAATCCTGGGCGAGATAGGCGCCATACTCGACATCGCCCGCGGCGAAAGTCGGCGCCGCGACAAAAACTGCCAGGGCCAATGCCCGGGCGGCGATTCGTCGATGTCGTCCGCACATGAGCGTTCTCCGGTCGAGCCTTGCCCTCGACGACGGGTGCGCTAGCGCAGGCGCAGGCAACGGACAAGTGGTGCCGTGACAGCCGCCGGCACCGGCGGCGAACGATGCCGCCGGTGCCGGGCGATGCGTCGGGACGCGCTCAGTCGACAGTATCCTGGACCGCCTCGCCGGCGTCCTCCACGGCTTCGCCAGTGGCCTCCACGGCGTCGTCGACGGCGGCACCCGCATCGCCAGCGGCGTCCTCGGCCGGGCCCGAATCGTCACAGGCGGCGAGGCCGAGCGAGCCGAGGCCGAGTACGGCGATCAGCGCCAGGGCGCGCGTCCGGCTGGCGTGTCGTGCGATTGTCATGCGATTCCTCCTGTTTTGCACAGGACGTGAACGTCGAAAGGCGGCCGACGTTCCAAAATTGGTCGTGGCGTCCCCTGGAATCGTTCCAGGGACACCCGCAAGAGGCGATCAGCCGAGCTCGATGGTCGCCTGATCGCGCCACTCGTTGCCGGCCTCGTCCTGCCAGACCACCTCGAGCAGGCCGGGCTCGTCGACCTTCAGCATGAAGGCCTGATAGGGGTTGGCGGCGATGCCCGAACTCCACTCGGCGCGAAACACCTCCTGGCCATTGAAGGTGGCGTGCATCGTCTGGATGATCAGTCGCGGGATGGGATTACCCTCGCCGTCGGTGCGGTGGCCGCTCTCCATCGGGTGCGAGATCAGGGTCTTGACCTCGATCACCTCGCCGGCCGCGCCAACGCTCGGCAGGCGAAGTCGCGGGCGGACGTTTTCAGTATAGCTCATCACTCTCTCCAATCAGGCGCCGCAGCCGCCGACCGTGACCCGGACCTCGCGGCGGGTCTGCACCAGGCTGCCGTCGCTGAACTCGGCGATGGCCACCACGTCCTGGCTCTCGGCCAGGCGAATGCGGCTGCTCACGAAGGCCTCGCCGGAAAGCGGCGTCAGATGAAACGTGGCGACCTCGGCCACGGGATTGCGAGTGGAGAGGAGGGCGATCCGACGAACATGGTCGGTCTCGGTCATCGGGCTGTCGACGCGGATCGAGACGGCCACCATGTTGCCGTTCTCGGCGACCTCGGGTGCCTCGAGGATGATGCCGCCGGCGGCCGGCTCACGGCCGTCGAGAAAGCGCGCCAGGGCGTCGGCGTAATGCGGCGTCGCCGCGGCTGCCGGGCTGCCACGCAACAGGCCGGTGCCGAGCGCCGCAAAGCCCACTGTCGCCGTCATTGCCTTGCGTCGATCGATTGGCAGCGTCATCGAACGCGACTCCCGGTTGTCCATGATCGAACCGCTGAGGTGGCGGCGGCCGCAGCCAGCGTCAAGACGGGGGCTGGCCACGGTCGCGTGAGCGCCTTAGATCTGCCTGGCCATGCTACACGATGAACGCATCCAGGGCCTGAACCGGACTGCCGAGCGAGCGGGTGCCCGCTACGTCCTCTACTGGATGCAGCAGGCGCAGCGCGCGCGTACCAATCATGCGCTCGAATATGCGCTGGAGGTCGCGAACGAGCGGGGGTTGCCGCTGGTCGTGGGCTTCGGCCTCATGGACGATTACCCCGAAGCCAATCGGCGGCACTATGCCTTCATGCTCGAGGGCTTGGCCGAGGTGGCGTGCGACCTGGAGGCACGCGGCATCCGCTTCGTCATCCGGCACGGCCCACCGGACCGGGTGGCGCTCGATCTGGCGGGCGACGCGGCGCTGGTCGTCTGCGACCGGGGTTATCTTCGCCATCAGGTCGCCTGGCGGCGGACCGTCGCCGACGAGGCCGGTTGCCGGGTCGTCCAGGTCGAGAGCGACGTCGTCGTGCCGGTCGACGTCGCGAGCGACAAGGCCGAGTTCGGTGCGCGCACCATCCGCCCCAAGATCGAGCGCCACCGCGAGACGTTCATGGCAGCACTCGACGAGCGGCCGACCGATCATCCCTCGCTCGACCTCGAGCTTGCGGGCGATTTCGACCCGAAAGACCCGGACGGCACGCTGAGCGCACTGAAGCTCGACGACCGCGTCGACCGAGTCGCGCGCTTCACGGGCGGGGCCAGTGCGGCGCAGGCACGGCTGGCGCGCTTCATCGACGAGAAGCTGAACGGCTACGCCGACGGCCGCAACGAGCCCGTGGCCCGGCAATGCTCCGAGCTCAGCCCCTATCTCCATTTCGGCCAGATCTCGCCGCTCGATTTGGCCCTCGCCGCCCGGGATGCCGAAGGCGTCGCGAAGGACGATCGGGCATCGTTCCTGGAAGAGCTCATCGTCCGCCGCGAGCTGGCGATGAACTTCGTCGCGTTCAACGAAAACTACGACAATTTCTCGATGCTGCCCGACTGGGCGAAGACAACGATGACGGAGCACGAGGACGACGAGCGCGAATATCTCTACAGCAAAAAGCAGCTCGAAGCGGGCGAGACCCACGACGACTACTGGAACGCCGCGATGCGCGAGATGCGGGTCTCGGGCTACATGCACAACTACATGCGGATGTACTGGGGCAAGAAGATCATCGAGTGGACCAAGAGCCACGAAGAAGCCTTCGCGACGACGCTCGAGCTCAACAATCGCTGGTTCCTCGACGGCCGCGACCCCGCGTCCTACGCCAATGTCGGCTGGCTCTTCGGGCTGCACGATCGCGCCTGGACCGAACGGCCGGTGTTCGGCAAGCTGCGCTACATGAACGCCAACGGCCTGAAGCGGAAGTTCGATATCGAGGCTTACGTGGAATGGACGAAGACGCTTTGAGCCGGTGACGAGGCGGTGGACCGGTGACGAGGCGGTGGAGAAGTCCAGCGGACCGGTTGGCGGGATCGCCCCCCTACCCCTTCACCGCACCGGCGGTCATGCCCGAGACGATGTAGCGGTTGGCGACGCGCGCGAAGGGGATCACCGGGGCGACGATCAGGAAGGCATAGGCCGCGATGACGCCGTAATGCGCGCCCTGCTCGACGCCGCCGGCGAAGCGGGTGATGCCGACGGTCGAGGGCTGGGCATGGCTGCCGCCGAGGAAGAGGGCGAAGAGGTATTCGTTCCAGGAGATGATGAAGACGAGGATCGCCAAGGCGTTGATGCCC
>JAABSG010000351.1 GCA_011390475.1 Geminicoccaceae bacterium
ATCGCGAGGTCACGCAAGGAATTCAGGCGCAGTCGTCGCCGGATCTTCGGATCATCACGTCGACGCAAGCAAGTGACGCACTCAACGCATCGGGACTCGTCGAGGCTTACAGTGACTTTGTGCGTGACTTCGCAGCGAGTGGAATCCCTAACACCGATACGCTTCGTCAACTCGGGAATGCCCTCGGGGTTGACGCAATTTTCCAAGGTGAACTGATTGACGTGTTTCAGGAAAATGGATTGTTTGGCGTGAGATCGGCATCTACTCGGGTAACTATGAGACTTGTAATGCTTGACACCACCACGGGCGACATACTTTGGGAAGGAAGCGCTCAGGGGTTTGCGCAAGGATCCACCCTGTCTGCGGCCCCACCCGTCTTTGACGCACTTGAACCTGCGCTTAATGGGCTCATTAGTCAACTTCCAGCTCTATAACGCTTGGCGGTTTCAATCCATCAACGCAACACCGAGCTTGCTGACGTCGTAGCGTCAGCGGCGACAGGGGGGCGCGATGGGTGGATCACGAAAGCGATGGGAAGGCCGCCGCTTCACGGACGCTGAACCGTTCCTGGCGTATAAGAGGATTCTCGAGGAGCGATCGTACCTCGAGATCGCAGACGAGCTGAACTGCTCGCTCAAGTTTCTCTACCGACACTTCGGGACGCAGCATGACCGGGCGCGACGAACGTCGCCTCGCTCGCCGCTGGGACTGTCCGCTGCCGAGCGCGAGGAGATCAGCCGAGGGTTGAAGGAGGGAACGTCACTCCGCACGATCCCGTCCCGGCTCGGGCGGACACCGTCGACGATCTCAGGCGAGGTACGGGCGAACGGTGGCCGCGCGACGTACCGTGCTTGGCGGGCTGACGAGCGTGCCGTGAGGCGCCTGGCCCGTCCCCGAGACCCCAAGCTGGCGCACGACGTGCGGCTCCGCAAGGAGGTCGAGGATCTACTGAGCGACCTCTGGTCGCCGCAGCAGATCAGTGCACACCTCAAACGGGCGTACCCTGGTGATGAGGGATGCACATTAGCCACGAGACGATCTGCCAGGCGCTCTTCGTGCAGGGCCGCGGCAGCCTCCGCAAGGAGCTCACGGCGTGTCTGAGATCCGGCCGCGCCAGCCGCAGGCCGCAAGGCCGCACGATGACGCAAGGCAAGATCCAGGGAATGGTCATGATCAGCGAACGCCCCGCAGAGGTCGAGGACCGTGCTGTCCCCGGCCACTGGGAGGGAGACTTGGTGATCGGCAAGAACGGCAAGTCCGCCGTTGGGACGCTGGTCGAATGCAAGACACGCTTCCTTATGCTGCTGCACTTGCCGCACGGCCTGACGGCGGCGCGCGTGCGGGACGCGCTCGGAGCCCGCATTACCGAGCTGCCGGATGCGCTGCGGAGATCGCTGACGTGGGACCAGGGCAAGGAAATGACCCAGCACCAAGACTTCACCGTCGATACCGGCGTGCAGGTCTTCTTCTGCGATCCACACAATCCTTGGCAACGCGGCAGCAATGAGAACACCAACGGGCTGCTACGCCAGTACTTCCCTCGCGGAACCGACTTCGATGGTGTCGATCCCACCCGCTTGAACGAGGCCGCCGACAGCCTCAATCGACGGCCGCGAAAAACCCTCGGATGGAGGCCGCCACTCGAAGCGTATGCTGAGACCGTTGCGATGACCGATTGAGATCACCCCCGCGCTTCTCGTGCGGATGTTGACGTTGAGCGCGTCGAGGCACACGATCTGGCAGACGGCATCGACCGGCCTGGCATGCGGAGACCTGCGTCCATCGGCACTATCCGACGACGTAGAGCAGCTGCTGCAGCGACTGGGGCAGATCGGCGGACGCCAAGCCCCGCTTCTTCACCGAGAAGCCGGGCGGGTAGCGCGTCGCTTCCGCCGTGAACGACAGGTCCCTGAGCTTGCGGGGATCGTAGTCGAGCTCGTCGAAGTTGGCGCGGAACGTCACCTGCACGTCGGTCATGTGCTCGCTGATCGCCGCGACGCCCTTGCCCTCGGCCAGCAGCCGGAGCTTGACCAGCTCCAGGAACGCCTTCACCTCGGGCGGGAACGGGCCGCGTGCGGCCCGCAGCTCGCGGGCGATGCGGCTCACCTCGGCCAGGCCCTCCGCCTCGGCCAGGCGTCCGTAGAACGCGATCCGCTCGTCGTCGTTCGGCAGGTAGGCCGGCGTCAGCCGCGCGTCGACGTTCAGGTCCAACGACACGCTCGGCCGCGCCGCTGCCTTCTCCTCGCCCTTGAGCTTCGAGACCTCCTCGGCCAGGAGCTCGGTATAGACCTCCAGCGAGACGGCGCTGACGTGCCCGTGCTGCTCGGGACCGAGCAGGTTCCCCACCCCGCGGATCTCCATGTCCTTCTCGGCCAGCAGGTGCCCCGAGCCCAGGTCGTTCAGCTCGGCGATCGCGTACAGCCGTCGCTGCGCCTGCTCGGTGAGCCGCCCCGGGTACAGCAGGTACGCCCACGCCTCGGTCTGGCGGCGGCCCACCCGGCCGCGAAGCTGGTACAGCTGCGCCAGGCCCAGGCGGTCGGCGCGCTCGATGATCAGGGTGTTCGCGCCGGCGACGTCCAGTCCCGACTCGACGATGGTGGTCGCCAGGAGCACGTCGAACGCGCCCTCCTCGAAGCCCAGCATGATCGCCTCGAGCTCGTCCGCCGCCATCTGTCCGTGCGCCACCCCGATGCGCGCCTCGGGCACGAGCTGTTGCAGCGTGCGTGCCCGCATCGACATCGAGCCGATCCGGTCGTGGATGTAGTACGTCTTGCCCCCACGCTCGAGCTCGTGCACGATCGCGCTCCGCACCGTCATCGGATCGTACGGCTGCAACACCGTCTGGATCGGCTGGCGGCCCTCGGGCGGCGTCATGATCTGGCTCACGTCGCGCAGGCCGACCAGGCTCATGTACAGCGTGCGCGGAATCGGCGTGGCCGACAGCGACAGCACGTCCAGGTTCGCGCGCAGCGCCTTGAGCTTCTCCTTCTGCCCCACGCCGAAGCGGTGCTCCTCGTCGATGATCAGCAGCCCCAGGCTCTTGTAGCGGATCCCCTCGTTCAGAAGCCGATGCGTGCCGATCACGACGTCCACCGTGCCGTCCGCCAGCCCCGCCAGCGCCGCGCGGGCGGCCGCGTCGCTGGTGAACCGTGACAGCAGCGCCACGTTCACCGGCAGCCCCGCGACCCGCTCGGCGATCGTGTCGTAGTGCTGCTTGGCCAGAACCGTCGTCGGCACCAGCATGGCGACCTGGTGACCGTTGGCCACCGCCCGCATCGCCGCCCGGATCGCGACCTCGGTCTTGCCGAAGCCCACGTCGCCGCTGATGAGCCGGTCCATCGGGATCGACCGCTCCATGTCGGTCAGCGTGTCGCGCACCGAGGTCGCCTGGTCCGGGG
>JAABSG010000352.1 GCA_011390475.1 Geminicoccaceae bacterium
CGCGTTTTGCGAACGAACCCGAGGGGGCATGTTGTCGCAGGCATCCTGTTTCTCTGTGTGTTTTCAATCCCCTGAGAGAGCTTCATGAAAGCTCGTGGCAGCCTGGCCCGGCTGTCGCGGCGGCGGGCGGGCGCTGGTTGCCGAGCGAACCCGGGCGTCGGCTTGACGGCGGCCGCGTTATCCGCTACTATTCCTATGCACTGGGTCGTCCCTCGATTGCCTTGACCAGTTGGACGATGGTGGCATTGACTGGGCAGTCGATGCCGTGCCGGGCGGCGTAGCCGAGCAGCGCGCCGTTCAGGGCATCGATCTCGGTCCGCCTGCCCTGCTCGACGTGCTGCAGCATCGAAGGCTTGTTCATTCGCCCCACGGCGTGGCCGAGGATCGAGGTTCTGGGATCCGGATCAGGAAGCTCGATGCCCTCGGCCGCGACTACGGCCAGGACCTCGTCGAGGATGCAGTGGACGAGGTCGGTCGCGGCCGCGGATGCGGCGATCTCGCCGGGGCGGAGCCGGGTGATGGCGGCGACCGGGTTGAGGGCGGCATTGAGGATGAACTTCTGCCAGACATGGCCCTGGATGTTGGACGATATCTCGACCGGCAGCTCCGCTGCGGCGAAGAGTGCGGCCACGGCTTCCAGCCTGGGCGTGGTGCTGCCGTCGAGTTCGCCGAGGACCGTCTTGCCCAGATGGGTGTGGGCGATCCGCCCGGGCCCGGCGCGGGCGGCGCTGTTCATGGTCGAGCCCGCGAGCACGCGTTCCGCGCCCAGGACCTCCACCAGGGCTTCGATATTGCCGATACCGTTCTGCAGGGTCAGTGCCGTGCCGGCCGCACCGATCAACCGGGCGGCGGTCGCGGCGGCGGCGGCGGTGGCGTTGCAGTCGACCATGACGAGGGCGAGGTCGAACGGGTGCTGGCCATCCGCCTCTGTGGTCGCTGGGAGTCGATGCCAGTGCTGCTGGCCGTCCGCCTCGACGGCGAGCCCGTCGGTGAGGATGGCCGTGACATGCTGAACGTCCCGGTCGATCAGCAGGACATCGGCCCCGGCATGGGCGAAGCGGGCGCCGAACATGCCGCCCATGGCGCCGGCCCCGATCACGGCGATACGCAAGGCTGTCACTCCACCTCGAGAAAGCGGCCGGCAGCGGCCATGGCCTTGATGGAATCGGGCAGGGTCAGCCCGCCCTGGACTTTGGCCAACATGGCAGCCTCGGCGGCCTTGACCGCCTCGAGCCGCTCGATCGTGGTCTCGATCAGCGCCTTGGGCACCACGACCACGCCATCCTCGTCACCCACGACGATATCACCCGGACCCACCGTGACCCCACCGACGACGACCGGCAGCCCCACCGTCCCGGGCCCGCTCTTGGCCGGCGAATTGGGCGTCACGGCCGTGGCGTAGCAGGGCAGGCCCACGTCGCGAATGCCCGGCAGATCGCGCACCGCCCCATCCGTCACGAAGCCGACGCAACCTTTGTTCTTGAGCATGCCGAGCAAGAGATCGCCCGTCACCGCCGTGTGCTCGAAGGCATCGGCCGCGCAGACCACGACATCGCCGGGCTCGGCGATCATCAGGGCGCCGAAGACCGCGAGATTGTCGGCCGGTCCCGCGGCGCAAGGCAGTGCCACGCCAGCGAACGACCCCGTTCCGGCGATCGGCTTGACCGCCGGGACCATGGCGCCGCGGCCGCCCAGGGCGTCGGCGACAAAGCCCGTCATCAGGCCCTCGAAGGCCGCGAGCGCGGCCTTGCTCGGCCGCTCGATCCGGCGCTTGATGGTCAAAAGCGGTGCATCGTCGAGCATTGTCTGGAGCCTCCCCCGGCGTTTTTTCGTGTACACGCCCTTCATGCCGCGATCGTTGCCGCCTGGCAAAGGGTGCATTCGCCGCCGCCCCTGATCCCGGCGCGCAAAAATGCCATATCGCTCCAGGCACTCACGCACAACGCCCCCGACCCGGCGTCCCGAAGCCGTCCCTGTGAGAAAGAAGGACCGACCGCTTGCCGTCCCGCCGCACCGCCCTGAGCCTGCCACTCCTGGCCCCGCTCCTCGCCGCCTGCAGCCCGCTCGGCGTCATGAACGCGCTGGTGCCCAAGGATGCGGGCTCGCATCGGGCAGCGACCGACATCGCCTATGGACCCCATCCGCGCCAGCGTTTCGACGTCTATGTGCCCGAGAACACGGGCGAAAACGCCCCCAACCTGATGTTCCTCTATGGCGGCTCCTGGCGCGAGGGCGACAAGGCCGACTACGCCTTCGTCGGCCGCGCCTTCGCCTCGGCGGGCTATGTCACGGCGATCCCCGACTACCGCGTGGTGCCCGAGGTCCGCTACCCGGACTTCGTCGTCGATTGCGGCAGGGCGCTGGCGGCCTTTCAGGCTCAAGCCGCCGACTTCGGCGGTAAATCCGGCCCGGTCCACCTCGTCGGCCACTCCGCCGGCGCCTACAACGCCGTCATGCTGGCCCTGGCCGACGAGCTCGCCGAACCCGCCGGCCTGGAGCGCGGCACCATCGCCGCCGTGGCCGGCCTCTCGGGGCCCTACGATTTCCTGCCCCTACGGGTCCGCGCCACCAAGGAAGCCTTCGCGGGCGTCACGGACCTCGCTTCCACCCAACCCGTCAACCGCGTCAGGCCCGACGCCCCACCCATGTGGCTCGCCAACGGCAGCGAGGACGATATCGTAGTGCCCGAGAACATCCATCGCCTGCGGGAACTGCTCGTGGCCGAGGGTGCTATTGCCGTCAGCCGCGAATACGCCGATCTCGGTCACGCCGCAACGCTCCTCGGCCTCGCCCGCGTCTTCCGCTGGCGGGCGAACGTTCTGGCGGATGTCACGGGTTTCTTCGCTGGCCTGGAGGCGGTCAGGGAAGCAGGGGAAGCATGACTCTGGCGAGGACGATCCTCCTTGGGCCCACGGGTTGTCTTCTGGCCGGGACTGCTCGATCCGTCGCGGAACAGCGGAACCCCGGGGTGATCGGCGGGTTCTGAGCATGGGCACCGCAACGCCTGCGGTGTCGTCCTTGTGCACCGCTTCGGCCGCGGGCATTGTCATGAACGGGAAACCAGAGCGGGTGGTGGCAGTGGCCGAACGGCAAGAGCACGCGTCCGGCGAAGTGGCGCAACCGGCGGCGACGGCAGGTTTTGTCGAGGCTGGACCAGTGGTTCAACTCACCAGCCGATCGGTTCCCCGCTGGGCGGTCATCGGCATCTTCCTCCTGCTCCTGGTCGCCGCCCTGGCCCAGGCACGCGATTTCGTGATGCCAGTGGTGCTGGCCTTTCTCCTGACGCTGGTCTTCAGCCCGGTGCGGCGCTTTCTCCAGCGTCGGCGGGTTCCGGACGCCCTTTCGGCGCTCTTGATCGTCGGCACCCTGGTGACGACCCTGATCTCGG
>JAABSG010000353.1 GCA_011390475.1 Geminicoccaceae bacterium
GGCGCAACATCAGCTCGCTCTGCATTTCGATCCCCTGATCGGTCATTTCGGCCGAGCTTATCGAAGACGGGGCGGACGGCAAGGTCGCAAAGCGTAGCACCGCCTTTCGGGTGCCGATCAGCTGCGCGATTGGCCGAAGAGGGGGCGCAGGCGGACGCCGACGATGCTGCCGGCGAAGGCGGCGATCAGCCAGACCCAGCCATGCAGGCTGCCCGAGGCGATGCCGGAGAAGAAGGCGCCGATATTGCAGCCGAAGGCGAGCCTGGCACCGTAGCCGAGGAGCAGGCCGCCGATCACCGCACTGGCGATGTCACCGCCCGATAGGGTGAGCTTGGGCTTGAACTTCGACGCGAGGCCGGCGGCGGCCATCGCGCCCAGGACGATGCCGAAGTTCATCACCGAGGTGACGTCGAAGAGGACGGAGCGCTCGACGGCGCCCGTCATGCCGCTCCAGTTGTGCCAGGAGGCGAGGTCGGCGCCCGCCGCATCGAGCCCCTTGCCGCCCCAAAGGGCGAAGGCCGAGGTGATGCCCCAGGGCCGGCCGGCGAGCCAGAGGGTGGCGAAGTTCAACAACGCCAGGGCAATGGCGCCGGCGAAGATCGGCCAGGGTCCCTTGAGCCAGTCGGCGGCGCTGGCCGGGGGCCGGGTGACGCCGCGGCGCCGCTCGACGCCCAGGGTCAGGGCCGCGATGCCGGCGAAGAGCACGAGGTGCAGCAAGAGCGCCGGCCAGAGGCCTAGGGTGGCGATCACCGAGACGCCGCCGATATTGGGCAGGCCGTACCAGAAGGGCAGATGGCCGATGGCGACGACCGAGCCCACGATGAAGAAGAAGAGGGTGAGCAGCATCCGCGTGCTGCCGCCGCCCACGGTAAAGAGCGTGCCGGAGCCGCAGCCGCCGCCGAGCTGCATGCCGATGCCGAAGATGAAGGCGCCGAAGACAACGCTGACCCCGACCGGCATGACGAAGCCCCAGACCTGCCGGCCGAAGAGTTCGCCCGCGGCCAAAGCCGGGAAGAAGAGCACGACGGCGAGGCCCAGCATCAGCATCTGGGCCCGGAGGCCCTGGCCGTCGCCGGTACTGGTGAAGCGGCGCCAGGCGGCGGTGAAGCCGAAGCTCGCGTGGTAGAGGGTCATGCCCATCAGCGCACCGACGAGGCTGAGCGCTGCCATGTTGCCGCCGGCCGTCGCCTGCGCCTGCCAGGCGAGCACGCCGAGGAGCACGACGGCAGCCCCGACCACCTTGGCGTCGAACGGCAGCGCGCCGCGTGCGCCGACCATATTTTCACGATTGAGCATGTAAATTACCCGAAAATCCAGCGCCCGAAAGGTATATAGGCCATCTTGGCCGGTGCGGAAGGCATGGTCGCGTTGCCGTGACCGATCTCCAGCGGCGCTCGTCGCGAGCAACCGCAAAGTAACGGTGGGGCGCCGGGAGGATCATCCTCCCCGCTCTTTGCCTTCTCTTCAAATCAAGCTCTCGACCAGGTCGCGCATCTTGATGGTTTCGCTCAGGACGTCGTCGTGCAGGGTGTCCATGTAGTCCTGATGGACGTACTCGATGGCGAAATGGCCGCTGTAGCCGTGGTGGGCCAGGGTGGCGAGCATGGCGGCGATGTTCAGGGTGCCGTGCTCGAGCTTGGCTTGCAGGGCGCCGGGCCTGGCCTGGCGGAGGTGGACGTGGGCGGCATGGGGGGCGAGCACGTCGATCGCCTCTTGCGGGTAGCCGAGGCAGGTGAAGTGGGCGTAGTCGAGCGTCAGCTTCAGCCCAGGCACGGCCTCCAGAAGGGCCAAGGCGAGCGTCGGTGATTCGATCGCCGCACCCACATGCGGTTCGACGGTCAGCGTGATGCCGGCATCCTCGGCCATGGCGACCAGCGGGCGCAGCGAGACGGCGGCGTTCTGCAGCGCCTGTTCCCGGCTCGACGCCTTGCCGCAGACGCCCGGCAGCACGAAGATCGTGCCGATGGCGAGCGCTTTGGCGAAGACCAGCACCTGGCGGAAGTCGGCTTCGTTGGCGGCGCGCGCGTCCGGGTCGGCGAGGTTGCGCTCGGTGAGCCCGTCGCCGAAGAGCCAGTAGAGGTTGGGGCAGTCGATGCGTAGCTGGCGGACTTGGAGGACGGCGGCGAGCGGTGCCTCGAGCAGCCGCGCCTTGGGCAGTGCCGGGCCGTGCAGGAGGCCGAGGTCGAGCTTGGCGATGCCGAGCGCCCGGCCGATGGCGGCGGCCTCGGCGAGCGTGCAACGCGGCAGAGACCAGGAGGTCAGGGACAGGCGCGCCTGGTTCGAGGTTTCGGCCTCTGGCATGCGATCGAGCCTCCCGCGGCAGTGCTTCTTCGCCAGACGGTAGACGCCGGCCGCCGGCTTGCCAATCCGCCGGATGCTTGACAGGGGCGAGGCTGGCTCCTACCGCTCGAAGAATCGGGCTGTTCGGCACTTGCAGATCCTGAAGATCTTTTAGTGTCGACAGCGGCGACAGAAAACAGGGCACGAGGGAGGCCTCTAATGCACGGCGCACGACTTTCAGGTCTAGCGGTCATCGCGGCATCGCTCTTGGCGACGACGGCACTGGCGCAGCCGGTGACCGCGACCAAGGGCGAGAGCGTCGACATGGTGCTGTTGCCGAAGTTTCTCGGCATCATGGTGTTCGATCAGGCCAATCGGGGTGCCGAAGAGGCGCATGCCGAGCTCGAGAACCAGGGCGAGCTGCTCTATGTGGGCCCGACGCCCGAGAACAGTGTGGCAGGCCAAATCGAGATCGTGACGACGGCCGGCACGCAGGGCCAGGACGTGGTGATGCTCTCGAACAATTCGGGCGACCAGATCGTCCCGGCGGCGACCGCGGCGCAGGCGGCGGGAACGAAGATCGTCACCTGGGATTCGCCGATTCCGTCCGCCGAGGGCGAGACCGTCTTCGTGGCGCAGGTCGACTTCAACGATATCGGCGTGGTCATGGCCGACATGGCGCACAGCATCATGGGCGGCGAGGGCCAGTTCGCCGTCCTCTCGGCAACCCCGGACGCGGCCAATCAGAACGCCTGGATTGCCGCCATGGAGGCCGCGCTCGAGGACGAGAAGTACAGCGGCATGCAGCTGGTCGACACTGTCTACGGAGATGATCAGTCCGAGCTCAGCTACAACCGGGCGCTCGCCTTGGTCGACCGCCACCCCGATCTCTCGCTCATCATGGCGCCGACTTCGGTCGGCATCGTCTCGGCCGCCAAGGCGATGCAGGACGAGGGCTTGTGCGATCAGGTCAAGGTCTCGGGCCTGGGCCTGCCGGCCGAAATGGTGAGCTACACCATGAACGATTGCGCGCCCGAGTTCGCGCTCTGGAGCTTCGTCGATCTCGGCTATCTGACCTATTACACGTCCTACCTGATCGCCACGG
>JAABSG010000354.1 GCA_011390475.1 Geminicoccaceae bacterium
GGCATGTTGCGCGACGGCCGGGGTGGTCTCCAGGACGCTGTCGCCGCCGGCCGCTGGTATCGGGCAGCGGCGGACAGCGGCGAGCCCTGGGCGGCCTACGAGCTCGCCCGCCTCTATGCGGCGGACACCGGCGGACGGCTGCCGGCCGATCGCGACCGCGCGGAGGTCATGGCCATCCTCTACCGCACGGCCGCCGCTGCCGGCATCCCGCAGGCTCAGCTCGCCTTGGCCGATCTCCTGGCCGATCCCTCGAGCCCGACGCACGATCCGGTTGCGGCCGCCGAGTGGTACGAGCGGGCGGCATCGGCCGGCGAGCCCATGGCGGCCTTCCGCCTCGCCCGCCTGCCGAGTCCGACAAGCCCGAACGGCAGCGCCGGGCCGCGGCGGCAGGCGCTGCTGGAGGAGGCGGTCACTGCCGGTGTGACCGGGGCGGCGACCGACCTCGCCCGGCTGCTCGAGACCGGCGACGGCGTGCCCGCCGATCCGGCGCGCGCCCTCGAGCTCTACCGCACGGCTGCAGCGGACGGCGACCCCTGGGCGGCGCTCGCGTTGGGGCGCCACTATCAGGGTGCCAGCGGCAGCGCCGACGCCAATGGTACCGCCGACAATGGGGGCAGCGGTGATGCGGCCGACCCGGACCTGGCCATCGCTTGGCTGGAGCAGGCCGCTGCCGCCGGGATCGCCGAGGCGGAGCGCCGGCTCGGCGACCTCCACGCCGATCGGGCCAGCGGCCGCTATGCCCCCGAGCGCGCCGCACGCTGGTACGCGGCCGCGGCGGACAAGGGCGACGACTGGGCCACGATCGAGCTCGCCAAGCTGCGGATCGAGGGACCGGCCGGCATCGCCGATCCGGCCGCCGCCGCCCGGGCGCTGCGGCCCCTCGCCGAGGCCGACCTGCCGCAGGCGCAAAAGCTCCTGGGCGACCTCTTCGATCGCGGCCTGGGCGTGCCGGCCGACCCGCGGGCGGCCCTCGCCTTGCACCGCGAAGCGGCGCTGGCCGGTGATCCATGGGCCGCCATGGCGATGGCCGAACGGCACGCCCGCGGCCGCGACGTGCCGCGGAATCTCGACCAGGCGCGCGATTACTACATGATCGCGGCCGCGGCCGGTCTCGCGCCGGCGCAGCGCTGGCTGGGCGATGCCGACATGGCGAACGCCACCGCCAGCCGCGGTGCCGAGGCCGAGGCCGCGCGCGCCAGTGCCATTTCCTGGTACCGGGCCGCGGCCGATGCCGGCGACGCCCAGGCCCTCTACCGCTTGGCACTCCTCCACCTCGAAGGCCAGGGTGTGGCCCGGAATCCCGACCGCGCCGTCGAGCTCCTGCAGCGCGCCGCTGCCGCCGGCTCGCCCGAGGCCGGCGTCACCCTCGGCGACCTCTACACCATGGGCGGCCCGGTCGAGCGCGACGGCGAACGTGCGACCTTCTGGTATCAGGCCGCGGCCGAGGCCCGCGCCCGCAACTGAGCGCCGTTGCCGAGCGCGAGCCACCATCGCCGGCGACCGGCGGGGTAGATCGCTGTTGCGTGCGCCTTGTACATTTGTCAGTTTCGTGGGCAAATATGCACAGAAGGGATCTTTATGCCGCGCAGAAAATCCTCGGCCGAGCGCCTCGACGATGCGGCGCGGGCCGGCTGGCTCTACTATATCGCCGGCCAGACCCAGGAAGAGGTGGCGGCCGCCATGGGCATCTCGCGGCAGGTGGCGCAGCGGCTGGTGTCGCGCGCGGTCGAGACGCGGCTGGTGCGCTTTTGGATGGACCACCCGATCGCCGCCTGCCTCGATCTGGCGAGCCGGCTGCGCGACCGCTTCGGCCTCATGCAGGCCGAGGTCGTGCCGACGGCGCCCGGCGCCGGCGCGGGTGGCGATGACGGCACGGTCGGCCTCGGCGAGGCCGGAGCCGCCGAGATCACCCGCTGGCTCGAGGTCGAGACGCCGATCGTCATGGCGGTCGGCACCGGCCGCACGCTCAAGGCCGCGATCGACAACCTGCCGCCGATCGATTGCCCGCAGCACCGCATCGTCTCGATGACCGGCAATATCGCGCCGGACGGCACCGCGGCCTATTTCAACGTCATCTTCTCGATGGCCGAGGTGGTCCAGGCGAAGCACTTTCCCTTTCCGCTGCCGGTTTTCGTCTCGTCTCGAGAGGAGCGCCGGCTGATGCACGACCAGGCGCTGATCCGCGCTACCCTCGATCTGGCCGCTGCCGCCGATGTCGCCTTCGTCGGCATCGGGCAGATGGACGAGGCGGCACCCCTCTTCGTCGACGGCTTCATCAGTCGCGACGAGCTCGTCGACGTGCAGGTCAAAGGGGCGGCTGGCGAGATCTGCGGCTGGATCTACGATGCCGAGGGCGTGCTGCTCGAGGGCGCGCCCAACACGCGAACCGCCAGCGCGCCGATCCCGGGCCCGCGGCATTGCCGGGTGATCGCGCTCGCCAAGGGCAGGCGCAAAGTGCCCGCGATCAGGGCAGCGCTCGAGGGCCGGCTGATCAACGGCCTGATCACCGACGAAGTCACCGCCCAGGCCTTGCTCGCCCGCGCCTGAGCGGGCGATTGCCCTTTTTTGCGGCAGATGCTCGATTTTCGTTGACTTGCTGCGTTCCAGATGCGAGCAATTGCCCAGTCATAAAAAATTTGCCCGTACAGGCCAGATCGGAGGAAGCATGAAACAGATCACCCTTCTCTTGGGCGCCGTCTCCATCGCGGCGCTCACCACGGCGGCGGCCGCCCAGGCCCAGTCGATTACCATCGCCACCGTCAACAAC
Organism: Geminicoccaceae bacterium; assembly: GCA_011390475.1. GTDB lineage: Bacteria > Pseudomonadota > Alphaproteobacteria > Geminicoccales > Geminicoccaceae > SLRI01. The sequence continues at coordinate 2,768 of JAABSG010000354.1, forward strand.
GGCGACATGATCCGCATGCAGGGGCTCACCCCGGTGTTCAACGAGGCGCATCCCGATATCACCGTGAACTGGGTGGTCCTGGAAGAAAACATCCTCCGCCAGCGTGTCACCACCGACATCGCGACCAAAGGCGGTCAGTACGACGTCTTGACCATCGGCACCTACGAGGTGCCGATCTGGGCGGCGCAAGACTGGCTCTTGCCGCTCGAATTCGGCGAGTCTTATGACGTCGACGACCTGATCAAGCCGATCCGCGACGGCCTCTCCGTCGACGGCACGCTCTACGCCGCGCCGTTCTACGGCGAGAGCTCGATGGTCATGTATCGCCGTGACCTGTTCGAGGCGGCCGGCCTCGAGATGCCCGAGGCGCCGAGCTGGGACTTCATCGCCGACGCGGCGCGGCAGCTCACCGACAAGGCGTCCGACCAGTACGGCATCTGCCTGCGCGGCAAGGCCGGCTGGGGCGAGAACACGGCGTTCTTGACCGCCACCGCCAATTCGTTCGGTGCCCGCTGGTTCGACGAGGAGTGGAACCCGCAGTTCGACAGCCAGGCATGGCACGATACACT
>JAABSG010000355.1 GCA_011390475.1 Geminicoccaceae bacterium
CCACCGAAATAGTCCTTTTGCGCTTCCAGGCTCGGCTCGTAGCGGAAAATCGAGGGGTGGCAGGGGTGGGTGACGAAATAGGTGATGTCGGCCCGCTCCGGCAATTCGCCGGCCCAGGGGGCCGCGGCATCGAGCATGATCACGGCACAACCGGGCTTCAGCTGATCGACGAAAGTGTGGGCGATCTTGCCGATCAAGGCATCGGGCACGGCCATCAGCACGACGTCGGCATCGGCGAGGGCGGCGGCCTGATCGACGCAATCGGCGCCAATCGCATCCTTCAGGCGCTGCTTGCCGACATCGCTGATCTCGACATGGCTCACCTCGTAGGGCGAGCCCTGGAGGTTGGTTGCGAGCCTGACTCCCATCTTGCCGCCGGCACCCAGAAGGGCGATCTTGGTCATGTCCGTCACTCCTTGTCCTGGGGCCGACCGCGCTCGATCAGCCCGAAAAAATCCACAGGCCCCATCTGCCCGCCTTTCAAGGCGACCTCGAGCCCGTCTATTCGTGGATCTCTGCTCATCGCCCGGCTGATGGCGCAGGCGGGTGCCAGCTCTACCTCGGCTTCGAGCGCGCTGACGCCGAGGCCGGCGAGCGCATGGCCCGAGGTATCGCCGCCGGCAATCGCCACGCGGCGGATATCGGCTGTGGTAACGAGCGCCTTCAGGATGGCGCCGAGACCGTGGCCGATCCGGGCGTTGACGGTCTCGGGTTCGGCCCCGGCGGCTTCAATCGCTCGGGTCAGGCCGGCCACGGCCGGATCGTCGGAGCCGCGGGCGGTGAAGACGAGGGGGCCCATGCCGGCCCGGAGGGCGATGCGGGCCTCCTCGATCGCGGCATCGAGGGCGATGTACCAGCGAGGCTCGCTGATCGCGGCTGTAGCATCGAGGCGGATGCCGAAAAAGCCGTTGGCCTCGGCCCAGTCGATTTGCCGGGCGGTCACTGGCGAGCAGGAGCCGGAGACGGCGGCCACTCTCGCTCTACCGGCGGTCTTCCGTGGCGGTGCTTCGCCCAAAACCCCCGCCTCCCGCCAATGGGCGATCAGCGCGTACTCGACCCCTTGGCTGCCGATGCAAAAGAGCCGGTCGCCGCGGTTCTCCCAGATCAGGCGGCCGGCGGCTGCCAGGCTCGCCTCGTCGAGCACGTCGAGGGCGATGATCTCGGCCCCGTCCGCCCGGGCCCGGAGCAGGGCCGCGTGTCCGCGGCCGGCGGTCAACGCCAGGTAGTCGACGAGGCCGATGCGACGCTCGGTCTGTTCCGCCAAATGCAGGCGCACATCGGCCTCGCGCATCGGCGTCACCGGGTGGTGCCGCATCGTCGGGTGGCGGTCGAGCCTGAAGCCTTCGCCGTCCACCGTGGCGAAGAGATTGCCGAAGAGCTGGTAGCGATTGATGGCCGGGGCGGCCACGAGGAGCGGGTGCCAGGCACCGCCGAGGACGGGGGCCGCCAAGTCGATCGCCCGGCCGATCGAGCCCACATGCGGCGCGGAATCGAAGGTCGAGCAAACCTTCAAGTGGGTGAGCGGGGCCTCGAGCGCGGCCAGGCCTTCGAAGATGCGGGGCAGTTCCCGGTCCATCCAGGCCGGGCTCTGGCTCCGAGCGATGCCGGCGATGCCGATGGCGCGGCAATGGGCGAAGCGGGCGAGCTCGTCAGGGGTGGGGACATCGGTGAAGAGCACGGTGGACAAGCCGGCGAAGGCCAGGACCTCCATGACGGCCGAAGAGCCGGTGAAGTCGTCGCCGTAGAAGGCGAGCAGGCGGCCTTCCGACAAGTCGCTCATGGGCCGTAGACGGCAAGAGCCGCCCGGAGCTCGGCGAAGCGCGCGGCGAAGTCCTCGAGCGTCGCACCGGCGGCCGCCGCTTCCCACGCCTGGCGCAGGCTCGCGACGCCGGCCGCGATGCCGTCCGGGTGGCCCATGATCCCGCCGCCGGCGGCGAAAATGAGGTCCGTCGTGCCGATCGCCGCGAAGGTGTCGACCGCTTGCGCCGCCGATTGTCCGGAGCTGAAGACCGGCATGGCGATGCAGGGCTTGTCGGCCCACATGGGCTCGAGCAGGCTCTCGGCCGAGGCGATCACGCTCGCGTCCGGCTCGCAGAACTTGTTGCGCAAGCCGTTGACATGCATGTGATCGGCGCCGGCGAGCCGCCAGAGCTTGGACCAGGCGGGGTAGGACCAGCCGAGCAGCGGATGCCTGGAGAGATAGCCCCAGCCATTGCGGTGGGCGTGGATCGGCAGCTCGCTGTGGCGGCGGAGTTCGATCATGCCGACGAGGCCGACCGAGTTCAGGCTCGCCATGATGCAGGTGCCGCCGAGGTCGCGCACGAGGTCGTGGCGGCGGCGCATCTCGTCCAGATCACCCGTGAGGTTGAAGGCGACCATCACCTTGCGCCCCAGCCGGTCGGCATGGCGGTCGACGACCGCCATCACGGCCCGGGCACGGTCCTCGAACGGGCAGTGCGGCCCGTCCGCCTGCAGCTCGTCGTCCTTGATGAAGTCGATTCCGCCAGCACAGAGAGCGTCGACCATCTCGGCCGTGGCCTCGGGCGACAGGCCCACCGACGGCTTGATGATCGTGCCGATCAACGGGCCCTTGTCGACGCCGGTGAGCCGCCGCGTGCCGGCGATGCCGAAAGCGGGGCCGGGATAGGCTTCGGCGAAGGCCTCCGGCAGGTCGATGTCGAGAATGCGCAGGCCGGAAAACTGCTTGAGTTCGAAGAGATTGCCGGTGACGGTGGCGACCAGGTTGGGCAGTGACGGTCCGAGGTTTTCGAGTGGCCAAGAGAGCTCGACGGCCGCACGGCGGTAGACGGGGCCGGGCTTCGCACCGGGCAGGCTGGGCTCGGCGACTTCCTCGACGACCTCGAGGTGTTCGATCCTGGCCCCGTAGCGCTCCTTGAGCTCCGGCGTCTCGCCGGGCAGCGCAATGAACGTGCCCGACGACTGCTCGCCCGCCATGACCTCGATCGCGCGTCGCGGGTCGTCGGCGGTCTCGATCAGGTAGCGAGCTCTGATGCGATGCGTCATGTCTCGGGCACCACCGGTTGGCCGCAGGCGGCCGAGGCGTAGGCGGCTTCGACCAGGGCAAAGGTCTCGAGGTTGTCGCGGCCGGACGTCTGGAACTCCTCGCCGGACTTCAGGCAGTCGATGAAGTGCCGTTGCGTGTTGAGGACGGATTCCTGAACCAGCGCCCATTGCGGGTCGGCCCAGGCCGGGCAGTCGGGTGCCACCTCGCAGACCTCGACCTTGCCCTTGGTGTGCAATTCCAGGCGGTAGTCGCGTTTCAGGTGCAGGGTCC
>JAABSG010000356.1 GCA_011390475.1 Geminicoccaceae bacterium
TCCTGCCCAAGGACGGCGGCCCGCCCATCGCAATGGATTGCGGCCCCGGCAACATGATCGTCGACGGCCTGGTGCGCCGCATGACCAATGGCAAGAGGGACTACGACAAGGACGGCGCCATCGCCGCCAACCGGCGCATCGACCACGACCTCCTGGCCGAGCTCGTCAGCCGCCCCGAGCTCGCCGTCCCCCCGCCCCGCTCGCTCGGCCGCGAAGAGTTCGGCGACCACTTCCTCGACATGCTGATCGAGCGCAAGGCGCCGGCGAGTGACGCCGACTGGGCCGAGCTCGTCGCCACGGCAACCGCCTTCACCGCCGAGGCCCTGGCCAAAACCTACACTGCCCACGTCGCCGAGCAGGCCCCGGTCGAGCGCATCCTGGTCAGCGGTGGCGGTGTCCACAACCCGACGCTGTTGCGCGCCATCGAGCTCCGCCTGCCCGACATCGAGGTCGCCTCGACCGCCAGCATCGGCCTCGATCCCGACTTCAAGGAAGCCATCGCGTTTGCCACCTTCGCCGTGCTCACGCTCTTCGCCCCACTGAGTGACACCACCACCATCACCGGCGCCGACCACCCCGTCCGCCTCGGCAAGCTGACCCTCCCCTGACCCGTTTTTCTGCAGCGACAAGCGAAAGTAGTGGGAAGGCAGCGCCTCCCCACGCCCCACCGGTACTTCATGCCGGCGGCAGCGGGGTGACCGGATCAGTCCTCCGTGTCGAGCCGCGCGCGCAGCGTTTCGAGCTGACGACGGAGCCCGGGAAGCTCGACGGTCGCCGCCCGAAAGACGATGGCGACCTCGACACCGAAATAGGCGTGGATGAGCTTGTTGCGCATCGCGACCATATCGCGCCACGGTATCTCGGGGGCGAGATCGCGGATCTCTGCCGGGATGCGCGACGCTGCTTCACCGAGCACCAGGAAATCGTGAACAACAGCCTTCTGTCGCATCCGATCGCCGGCAAAGGCTGACAGGCTCACGTTGTCAACAGCGGCGGCAATCGCTTCGGTCGCCTGCTGCATGTCAGTCACGAAGAGGCGGACGTCACGCTCCGTCACGTCGGCAGCAGGTCGCGCATCACGTGGTCGACGAGCCGCGGGCGGAGGCCGCCGGGCGTCGTCAGATCGACCTCGACGCCCAGCGCGTCCTCCAACTCGCCCTGCACCGCAAAAAACTCGAAGAGCCCAACAGGCTCATCGAACTCGATCAAGAGATCGACATCGCTCTCCGGCGTCTGCTCGCCGCGCGCCCAGGAGCCGAAGACGCCGATCGAGCGGATCGGATGCTGCGCGCGCAACGCCGGCAGCGCAGCAGCTATGCGGGCGCGGAGTTCGTCGGTCGTGGCAGGGCGTGTGGCGTCACTCACGGCATCGTTCCTGTCCCATCGCTCCTGAGATTAGCATAGGCGGCCGAAACCGGCCATCACCCCGGCGTCTCGGAAGGCGTTGTCATGATCTCGGCACAAGCCGCCTCGGTGCGCTCCTCTAGGAGCCGCATGAAGGCCCGCCGGTCGAGCCCTGGCGGGATCGGCTCGAGGAAGCGGACGGTGATCGTCCCCGGGTGCTTGATGAAGCTCCGCCGCGGCCAGAATCTGCCGGAATCCAGCGCCACGGGCACGACCGACACGTCGAGCGTCTTGTAGAGGGCGGCGACGCCCGGCTTGTAGTCGGGGGCCGCACCCACGGCCCGGCGGTTGCCCTCGGGGAAGATCAGGATCGAGAGGCCCTTGGCGACCGCCGCCTCCGCCCCCTTGAGCAGGGAGCGCATGGCCTTGGCGGCGCCTCCCCGATCGATCGCGATGTTCTGGGCGATCTTCAGATACCAGCCGAACAGCGGGATGCGGATCAGTTCCTCCTTGAGGCCGATCGCGATGTCCGGGCGGATGGCGTGGAACAGCAGGGTCTCGAACGAGGACTGGTGCTTGCTCGCGATGATGCAGGGCGCGTCCGGCAGATGCTCCAGCCCCTGGACGCGAAAGCGCAGCCCGACGATCCAGGCCAGCGCCAGATGGATGCCATGCATCCAGAACGCGGCATAGCGACGGATCGCCCTTGGCGAGATGAAGGGTGCCACCGGCACCAGCAGCAACACCAAGAGCGCCGACCAGAGCCAGAGCACGATGTTGAACAAGAGTGAACGAACCAGCAACACGAGCGCGCGCTCCAGGACAACCGATCCCCTGCCCTCCTGATCGCGCGTTCAGCGCAGCCGCGCCAGCCCGAAATGGGCGGTGAGCCGGGCGCCGAACGCGGCCGCGAGCGCGGTCGCCACCGGCGCGATGGCGAGCAGCACCCAATGCACCGGCGCCAGGCCCTGCTCGACCAACGCTGCCCAGCCGAAGACCGGCGGGCCGTAGAGCACGAGCACGATGGTCGAGAGCCCGGCGGCAAAGCCCAAAAACGCGCCGCGCAGGCTCCGGCCGAGCGCGTGGTGCTCGAATTGCTGGGCGATATAGCGATCCGTCGCACCCATCGAGCGCAAGAGGTCGACCGCTTGGCCGTGCAGGCGCAGATCGAGCCGGGTGATCCAGACGGCGATGCCGGCCGTGCCGAGGACGAGGGCCAGCCCGATACCCATGGCGATGCTGCGAAAGAGCATCGACAACCGCTCCTGGCTGCGCTGCAGGAGGCCCGAATCACCGATGGTGGTGCCGGGCACGAGGCCACCCAGATCACGATCCAGTGCCGCGAGATCGACGGCGACGCCCGGATTGTAGGCGATATCGATCAACCGTGGCAGCGGCATGCCGAGGCCCAGCGGGCCCGCGTCGCCGGCGATCGCGGTCGCGTCGCTGCCGAGCCAGGGCTGCACCAGGCTGTCGATTTCGGCGTCGTCGATCAGGCTGGCATAGGCGACCCCCGGCCGCGTGCGCAGCAACTCCAGCACGTCCACGACCTCGGCCCGGGCCGCGGCCGGGTCCGGATTGGGTGGCAGGGCCACGGTGACGATCCGCGGCTGGCGCTTGAAATCGTCGAGTTGTCCATCCGCGACCGCGGCGATGCCGAAGGCGAGGACGGCGAGATAGACGAGCCCGGCGGTGAGCCAGAGCAGCACCCGGCTGGTGGGCGTGTCGTCGAGCGGCAGGTCGAGATCGGCGCTGGCCACGGGCTCAATCGCCAACCGTGCTGCGGGCCGCAGATGCCGCATCGGGCGCCGCGCCCTGCCCGCCCTCGGGCTCGCCGGGGGCCGCCTCGGCCGGCGAGGCTTCGGCCGCTGCCGGCTCTACTGCGGGCCCTACTGCCGGCCCTACTGGGGGAGCTGCTGCCGC
>JAABSG010000357.1 GCA_011390475.1 Geminicoccaceae bacterium
AACGGCATGTCGAGGCGTGTGTGCAGGCCGGCGAGTATGCCAGCCCGAGCGACTATGTTCGGGCGCTGATCCGCAAGGATCGCGAGCAGCAGGCCGGGCTTTCGGCGTTGCGCGCCGACCTTCAGCTCGGTGTCGATCAGCTCGATCGCGGCGAAGGCCGGCCGGCTGACGAGGTTTTCGCGAGGCTCGAGGCGCGCGGCAAGGCTCTCGCCGGGTAGTCCATGACCAAGGTCGTCTTCGCGCCCGCAGCGGAAGCCGACCTCGAGCTGATCCACGACTACATCGCCGCCGAGAATGCAGCAGCGGCGGCAGCACTCGTCACCCGTCTGAAGGATCTAGCAGCACGACTTGCCGATGCCCCGGGCATGGGCAGGGCACGTCCCGAACTCTTGCCGGACCTGCGGTCTTTCCCGTTCGGCAACTATCTCTTGTTCTATCGTCGGAGCGACCATGGCATAGAAGTCGTCCGCGTGCTGCACGGTGCCCGAGACATCCCTGCCCTATTCAGTGCTGCTCACGACTAGCCAGCCATCCCACCCCGAGCTCCGACCCAAAGTCCCGAGTGGGTGCTGGGGGAAATCATTTCTCCCGCCTCTTCCTCTCTGCCGAGCGCACCGACTGAGCACAGCCGACCCCCAGGATCGCCGCATAGGTAACGGCAATGCCCGGGATCTGCAGGCTGAAGTCGAAGACGGCGTGGACCGCGACGAGGACACTCGCGGCAACCGCGATGAGTGGAAAAATCTTGTCCCGCCGCCTGCGGAACACGCCGACGGTACATTGGTATACCAGTATGAGGGCACCGGCGTAGAGCAGCATGGTTGCCGGCACCCCGAGCTCGGCCGCGTGCTCGAGATAGGTGTTGTGCGCCTTGTCGACGACGAGGCGGAACCGGTCGTCCCGGTAGGCGTAGAAGGCGGGCTCATAAGCACCGTAGCCGTGACCGAGCCAGAACCGGTCCCGAGTCATCTCGCCCGTCACCGCCCAGATCTCGAGGCGCACATCCGAGCCCTGCTCGAACCGCTCCAGCACCGCACCGCCGCTGAGCGCCACCAACCCCCAGATCGAGCCGGCAACCAGCGGTGTGGCGATGACGAGAGCCAGTGGGCAGGGCTTGGTCAAGAGAAAGACCAGCAGGATGATGGTGAGAAGCGCTGCGGCGAGGCTCAAGAAGCCGCCACGTGACGCGGTCAAGAGCGAGGCCGAGGCCAGGATCAGGAGGGCCACGAGCACCAGCCCGCGCTCGGCCAGGAGCTGCTGCAAGAGCTCGCGCAGCAACACCCGGATGTCCCGCTTGCCGAGGTCACGCAAGAACGGCTCGAACAGCCAGACGAAGCCGATGACGATCCCGAGATTGGCATAAGTGGCGAAGTTGTTGCGGTTGACGAAGCTGCCGGTGACCACGCCGCGATAGGCGGTCTTGCCGAGAAACGGCAGGAGGTCGCCGCCACCGAACACGATGAAAAGCCCATACGCGGATACGGCTGTAGCCGTACACAACACCACGAGCAGGATGCGCCGCGCGGCGGCCGAATCACGGGCGAGGACGAAGGCGATGGCAAAGGCCCCGAGATAGCCCAAAAGCCGCATCAACGCGTCACGGGTGAGGTCGACATCGAGCGAGACGGCACCGATCCCCCGCCCACTCAGGGGATCTATGCCGAAGGGCTCGAGGGCGGCCCAGGCCGGATGCACCCATTCGGCGACCGGCACCGGCTGCATCTGCAAAAAAGCCCAACCGGCAACCCCGAAGAAAGCGAGCCCGGCAAGCCCGACGGCTAGCGGTGGGCGGAGCGACTGACGACGGACAACCAGATGCAACGCCAGCAACAGCCCGACCAGGGCGATGCCGGCAACCAGCAGGCTCCAGGACCACGGCCGATTGCTGCCGAGCGGCAAGGGCGCCCAGGCGAGCAGGACAAGAAAAAGCCCGAGACAGACCTCGGCCAGCCCAGGCCGGTCGCGCAGCTTGAGCCCGAGAACACTCGACGACAAGGATTCGGACAAGAACGGCTCCATCGCGTCAGCGGACGACCCACCAACCAATTAAGCGAAAATATTTTTTGTTCAACAACCAAACGGTGATATTTCAGCGATCGGCCACAGCCTGCTGCGGCTGCCAGACATCGCGATACCACCGAGCGAAATGCTCGATGCCGATCTCGATCGGCGTTTCGGGCCGAAAGCCGGTATCCCGGACGAGATCGTCGATATCCGCATAGGTCGCCGGCACGTCGCCCGGCTGCATCGCCACCATTTCCCGCGCGATGGTGATCCCCAACGCCCGTTCCAGGCAGTCGATGACGTGGAGCAATTGCACCGGCTGGTTGTTGCCGATGTTGTAGAGCTTGTAGGGTGCCCTCCCCTGCCCTCCAGCACCCGGTTCAGCCCCGGATCCAACCTCCGGCGGCCGGCCCATCACCCGGCAAATACCGTCCACGATATCGTCTATATACGTGAAATCGCGCCGCATCTGGCCGTGGTTGAAGACCCGGATCGGCAAGCCTTTGGCCGCCCGCTCGGCGAAGACGAAGGGCACCATGTCGGGCCGCATCCAAGGACCGTAGACCGTGAAGAAGCGCAACCCCGTGACCGCGAGTCCGAAGAGATGGCTGTAGCTGTGCGCCATCAGCTCGTTGGCTTTCTTGGTCGCAGCATAGAGGCTGACCGGGTGGTCGACCGGGTCGGTCACCGCGAAGGGCTGCTTCTCGTTGGCGCCGTAGACCGAGGAAGACGACGCGTAGACCAGATGGCCCGGCGGGTTGTGCCGGCAGCCCTCCAGCACGTTCAAGAAACCCGCCAGATTGCTGTCGAGATAAGCGTGCGGATTCTCCAGGCTGTAGCGAACGCCGGCTTGGGCGGCGAGATGCACCACAGAGGCGAAGCGGGTCGCAGCGAAAAAATCCGCCGTGGCCTGCCGATCGGCGAGATCGAGCTCGGCAAAGCGAAAGCCGGGTCGGGCTTGGAGACGCGCCAGGCGAGCGTATTTCAGTCGCTGATCGTAATAGTCGTTGATGTTGTCGAGGCCTACCACCTCCCGCCCTTCGCCGAGCAGGCGCTCGGCCAAGGCCGCACCGATGAAGCCGGCGGCACCAGTGACGAGTATGGACAGCTGGGTCATCGGGCATTCCAAGGAATTCTGGCGAGGATGGGTCGCGGTCGGTCTCGGAAAGGGTCATAGCCCATCCCCTGTCCCGCCTGAAGCACAAGACCGCCGCAGCGTCGGCGCAGGCTCCAAAAGGAGAAGCCGGCAT
>JAABSG010000358.1 GCA_011390475.1 Geminicoccaceae bacterium
CCTGAAATTGTTTTTTTGGCAATTCGAATCAGCTTCTGGTTGGAAATTGACCAGCGGTCCGTCAACCGGCGACCAGCAACAGCCAGCCGGCGAGACCGCTGCCGAGGCCGAGGGCGAACCAGAGACGGTGCCGCATCGATCGGTGCCGCTTGGTTCAGTGCTGCGGCGCGTCGGCCGGCAGCTCGACGAGGCGGACGTCCGGCAGCAGCAGATCGGCGCGGCCGAGGACCTCGGCCAGAAGCCGGCTCTGCCGCCAGAGCTGCAGCCTGGAGGAGTCGCCGACGAAGCGGCGGGTGAGCGTCCGATGCAGGGCCCGGTCACCGAGCTGGGCCGCGGCCAGGGCGTGGAGCAGCGTGTCCTCGTCGAGCGAGAGGCAGGCGCAGCGCAGCGGACAGAAGCGTGGGGCCCGGGTCGGCTCGGCCATGAAGCAGCGTCTCAGCCCATCGAAGGCGCAAGCCGCCGCACCCATCGACCGCGGCCCGAAGGCGAGGCGAAAGCCCCGGTGCAGCCGGGCGGCCGAAGCGTCGTCGGCTACGTTCGCGGTCTCGCGCAAGACCCAGACCACCAGCTGCTCGGCCGGCCCCAACTGCCCCATCACCCGCCCGGAAAGTCGGATCTCGCCGCTCGCCGGCACCAACGCCGAAGGGTCGATGCGAAACGCCATGCCCATGTGTCCCTGCCTCGTCAGTTGAAATCGAACGACAGGCAGAGGCGCTAACAGGCGGTGGGCCGCTTCGGCAAAAAGAACGGTTCCAGGTCAGAACTAGAGTAATTCGGAAATAACCGCCGGGGCGCGGTGCCAGCGTGTTGCGCCGCATCCAGCGGGCCGAGACGCCGTCGCCGCAAAGGGGCTCGTTCGATACGCCGCATGCCGCCCGGCTCGCCGCGCTACCGCGCACCAGCCGAAAAATAACGGACAGGCTCCAAGCGGGAGGATCATCCTCCCCGTTTTTTGCGCCCGGCGCGGGCTCGGATCAGCAGGCGACGCCAGAACCAGAGGCGGTCGATGAAGAGCTTGCCGTTCAGGTGGTCGACTTCGTGTTGCAGGCAGACGGCCGGCATGTCGGTGAGCTCGTGTTCGAAGGGGGTGCCGTGCTGGTCGCGAGCGCGGACGCGGAGCCTGGTGGCGCGGAACACGTTGCCGGTGATGCCCGGGACGGAGAGGCAGCTCTCCTCGACGATGCCGAAGGCGGCGCGCCCGAGGATTTCGGGATTGACGTAGACCTCGGGTGCCGTGCCGTCGCCCGAGTGGTCCATCACCAGAACGCGTTGGAGGGCGCCGATTTGCGGGGCCGAGAGGCCGATGCCGCTGGTGCTGTAGAGGGTCGAGAGCAGGTCCTCAACGAGCCGGGCCAAGTCGTCGTCGAAGGCGCTCACCGGCGCCGAGGGTCGGCGCAGGCGTGGATCGGGATATTCGAGGATGGGCCGGGTCGGCGTCACTGCGGGGGCCGGCGTATCAGGAGGCCTGGCCGCCGCGTGGTGCGGAGCCGGCGGGCACGCGCTCGGTCATCGCCAAGCCGGCGGCATCCCGTCGCTCGTCAGTGGCCGAGCTTGCCCGGTTGACGAGGGGCATGGCGACGGCGATGGCGATCAGCAAAAGGACGATCTCGAGGGCGTAGACGGTGATGTAACCATTGGCGGCGCCCGGCAGGCCCCAGATGCCGTCCGTGGCGCCGGCCATGAGGTCGACGAGATCGCGGATGGCACCGCTCGCCACCATGGCGACGCCGGCGACGGTGGCCTGAACAGAGCCCCAGGCGCCGAGCGCCAAACCGGCCTGGTCCTCGGGCGCCCGGTTCATCGTGGCGGTCAGCGTGCCGTGCGCGAACAGGGCGCCACCGAAGCCGATCAGGAAATTGCCGGCGAGGAAGAGGAGGGGGAGATCGAGCGCCGGTGCCAGCATCACCAGCAAGAAGGCCGGAACGCCGATGACGGCGCCGCTCCGCGCTGTCCGGTAGGCATCGCCGCCCTGGCCGAGGGCGCGGGACGCGTAGCCGAAGCCGAGCAGGCCGCCCGCCGCGAAGAGGGCAGTGAGCTTGGTCGTGGCGCTGACGCTCATGCCCAGCACCTCGCCGCCGAACGGCTCGAGCAGGATGTCGGCCATGGTGAAGGCGGCGGTGCCGATGCCGATGATCACGAGGTGGCGGGTGATCCGGTCGCCTTCGCAAAAGCGTGCCCAGGCTTCGGCGAAGGTCGGGTCGGGTGCTGCCTGGACGGCACCGCGCGGTGGCCGGCGGGTCTCCTGCTTCCAGAGCGCCAGGCCGTTGAGGACGATGGTGACAACGGCGGCACCTTGGACGACCTGGACGAGGCGGCCGGGGGTGAAGTTCACCAACAGGAGGCCGAAGACCAAGGCGCTGACGATCATGCCCAAAAGCAGCATGACGTACATCAGGCCCACGACCTTGGGATGCGATTCGGGCGGGGTGAGATCGGTCGCCAGCGCCAGGCCCGCGGTCTGCACGGTGTGCATGCCGGCGCCCACCAGGAGGAAGGCCAGGGCCGCCGAGGCGTGGCCGATGATCGCCGGGTATTCACTGGCCTGGCCCTTGCCGGCGAGGACCAGAAGGGCGAAGGGCATGATGGCGAAGCCGCCGAACTGCCAGAGCGTGCCCTTGTAGATGAAGGGGACGCGGCGCCAGCCGAGCTGGCAGCGATGGGTGTCGGATTTGTAGCCGATCAGCGCCCGGAAGGGGGCGAAGACGACGGGCAGGGCGATCATCACGGCGACCAGCGAGGCGGCGACCCCGAGCTCGACGATCATCACCCGGTTCAAGGTGCCGAGCAACAGCACCAGGACCATGCCGACCGAGACCTGAAAGAGCGAGAGCCGGAACAAGCGGCCGAGTGGCAGGTCCGGGGTCGCGACGTCGGCGAACGGCATGAAGCGGGGGCCGAACGACTCCCAGGACGACATCACCTTTCGGCTGAGACGGTTCACGTCGGTCGAGACCCTTCGAACACGGCGGGCTCTTCTCTCGCGTGACGAGTGGGGCCGGGACGCGCTGCCCGCCCGACCCCAAGATCGTCAATCCACGACAGACAGGTCGGCCTCAGCCGCCCCAGTAGGCCGCGAACCAGTCCACGTTGTTGAGGATGGCGAAGTGCACCACGAACGAGATCAGTGCAACAGAGCCCAGGAACAGTGGCAATCCCACGGTGGGATGAACCACGCACCAGATGCGACCTTGATTCATTTCTCTCTCCTCAGCCGAGCCACGGCGTGAAGACCGCCGCGAGGAAGTGTGCGAT
>JAABSG010000037.1 GCA_011390475.1 Geminicoccaceae bacterium
CGGGCTCGATCCTGCCGGTGGGCGGGCTCGACCACGGCCACAAGGGCTACGGCCTCGGCCTGATGATCGAGGCCCTGACCCAAGGGCTCGGCGGCTACGGCCGCGCCGACGCGCCCAGCGACTGGGGCGCCTCCGTCACCGTCCAGGTCATCGATCCCGCCTGCTTCGGCGGCACCGACGCCTTCATCCGCCAGACCGGCTGGCTCGCCCAGGCCTGCCACGACAATCCACCCCGCCCCGGCGTCGAGCGCGTCCGCCTACCGGGCGAAAACGGCCTGAAGAAAAAGCGCGCCGCGCTTAAGGACGGCCTCACCCTCTATCCGGGCATCATGCCGAAGCTCGAGGAAGTCGCCAAGAAGCACGGCATCGCGGTGCCGCGGGCCTTATAGAAAAAGCAAGAAGAATGGGGAGGATGATCCTCCCCACGCCCCACCGTTCCTTTGTGTCGGTGGATGTTTGCGGGGGAGTGGCCCGCGTCGAGGGCAAATTCCGGTGGGTGCAGGGAGGATTATCCTCCCTGCCTTGCTTTTTTCTCGTAGCCGCTCAAGCGTCCAACAGCATCCGGGTCGGGTCTTCGATGCATTGCTTGACGCGGACCAGGAAGCTCACGGCTTCTCGGCCGTCGATGATGCGGTGGTCGTAGGACAGGGCCAGGTACATGATCGGGCGGGCTTCGATCTTGCCGTCCGGGAGGACGACCGGGCGTTGCACGATGTTGTGCATGCCGAGGATGCCGACCTGGGGCGGGTTGAGGATGGGCGTGGAGAGCATCGAGCCGAAGATGCCGCCATTGGTGATGGTGAAGGTGCCGCCGGTGAGCTCGTCCATGGCGAGCTTGCCGCTCTTCGCCCGGGTGCCGAGGTCAGCGATGGCGGCTTCGATCTGCGCCAGGTTCATCGCATCGGCGTTGCGGACGACGGGCACGACCAGGCCGGCGTCCGAGCTGACGGCGACGCCGATGTCGTAATAGTGCTTGTAGACCACCTCGTCGCCGTCGATCTCGCTGTTGGCGGCGGGATAAGCCTTCAAGGCGTCGATGCAGGCTTTGACGAAGAACGACATGAAGCCGAGCTTGATGCCGTGCTTCTTGACGAAGGCGTCCTGGTAGGATTTGCGGAGATCCATGACCGCGGACATGTCCACCTCGTTGAAGGTGGTGAGCATGGCGGCGGTATTCTGCGCTTCCTTCAGCCGCTCGGCGATGCGCTTTCTGAGCCGGGTCATCTTGACCCGCTCCTCGCGACCGGTCGGGGCCGATGGCGCCGTGGGTGCCGGCTTGGCCTGGACGGGGGCCGGCTTCTCGGCCTTTTGCACATCGCCCTTGGTCACGTTGCCCTTCGGCCCAGTGCCTTCGATGTCGGCGATAT
This sequence comes from Geminicoccaceae bacterium, assembly GCA_011390475.1. Lineage (GTDB taxonomy): Bacteria > Pseudomonadota > Alphaproteobacteria > Geminicoccales > Geminicoccaceae > SLRI01. The sequence goes on from JAABSG010000037.1 coordinate 1,368, forward strand.
CGAGGCCCTTCTCGGCCGCGAGCTTCTTCGCCGCGGGGCCGCTCTTGTCGGCGCCGTCTCCCTTCTCGGCAACTTTCTCGGGCGCCTTCTCGGCGGGTTTCTCCGCCTTGGCGGCGGGCTTCTCTTCCTCGGCGGCGGGCGCGCCCTCGCCTTCCTCGATCATTCCGAGCAAGGCGCCGACCTCGACATCGGTGCCCTCCTCGGCGGCGATCTCGGCCAGAACCCCGGCCATCGGCGAGGGCACCTCGAGACTCACCTTGTCGGTCTCGAGCTCGACCAAGGGCTCGTCCATCTTGACCGTGTCACCGGCTTTCTTCAGCCAACGGGCGATGGTCGCCTCGCTCACCGATTCGCCCAGCGTGGGCACCCTGATCTCGCCGCTCATCACCCGTCCTTCCGTCCTCGAATTCAATTGCCGATTTCAACCGGTCCCCCGATCGACCGGTCCCCCGATCAGCCGCTCAAAGCCTCGTCGACCAATGCTCGCTGCTCGCGCTCGTGCTGTGCGTGGAATCCGGTGGCCGGGGCCGCGGCCGGCTTGCGCCCGGCGTAGAAGAGCCGCCGCTGGCTGCTGCCACGGGCCTCCATCAGGTTCTCGATCCGGGGCGCTGTGAAGAACCAGGAGCCCTGATTCCTGGGTTCCTCCTGGCACCAGACGAACTTGGCGTCCGTTGGATAGCGTTGGAGCTCGTCGGCGAGCGCGTCCTCGGGGAAAGGGGCGATCTGCTCGAGGCGGATCAGCGCCACCTTGCCGTCGAGCCCGCGCTCCTCGCGCGCGGCGGCCAAGTCGTAATAGACTTTGCCGGAGCACATCACGACCCGCTCGATCGCCTTGTCCGCCTCGCCCGGAGGGGTGTCCCACATCACCCGATGGAAGCTCGTACCACCGCTGAACTCGTCGAGCGAGGAGACGCAGCGCTTGTGCCTGAGCAGCGACTTCGGCGTCATGACGATCAGCGGTTTCCTGAAATCGCGGTGCAGCTGGCGGCGCAGCATGTGGAAGTAGTTGGCCGGAGTCGTGGCGTTGCAGACCTGGATGTTGTCTTCGGCGAAGAGCTGCAGGAAGCGCTCGGGCCGGGCCGAGCTGTGTTCCGGACCCTGGCCTTCCGAGCCGTGCGGCAAGAGGCAGACCAGGCCCGACATGCGCAGCCACTTGGCCTCGCCGGACGAGATGAACTGATCGAAATAGACTTGCGCCCCGTTGCAGAAATCGCCGAACTGCGCCTCCCACAAGGTCAGGCAGTTCGGATCGGCGAGCGTATAGCCGTATTCGAAGCCCAAGACCCCCTCTTCGGACAGAAAACTGTCGATCACCTCGAAATCGGCCTGATCGTCCCTGAGATGCATCAAGGGATAGTATTTTTCCTCGGTCGTTTGGTCGTAGATCGTCGCATGGCGTTGTGAGAACGTGCCGCGGCCGACATCCTGGCCGGAAAGGCGGACGGGAAAACCCTCGCAGAGCAGCGAGCCGAACGCCAGATGCTCGGCCGTGGCCCAGTCGATACCCTGGCCGGCCTCGATCGCCTTGCGCCGTTGGCCGATCACCCGCTTGAGCCGAGGATGGACGTTGAGGCTTTTCGGCAGATCGGTCATCTTCAGACCGATCTCCTGCAGCAGCTCGAGTGGGGCCGCCGTGCTGCCGCGCTCGTATTCGGTGGGCGGCGCCTTCAGCCCCGCCCAGGCGCCTTCGAGCCAGTCGACCTTGTTGCGCTTGTAGCTTCGCGCCGCTTCGTGCGCCTGCTCCAGCTGCTTGTTGAAGTCGTCGAGCAGCTGCTGGCCGTAGCCGGCCTCGATCACCTTCTCCTTCTCCAGCCGCTTGACGTAGACCTGCCGCACCGTGGGGTGCTGGGCGATCTTCTTGTACATCAAGGGCTGGGTGAAGCCCGGCTCGTCGCCCTCGTTGTGGCCGTGGCGCCGGTAGCACCACATGTCGATGACCACGTCCTTCTTGAACTCCTGGCGGAACTCGGCAGCGAGCCTGGAGACATGGGTCACCGCCACCGGATCGTCGCCGTTGACGTGGAAGATCGGCGCCTGGACACCGCGCGCGACATCCGAGGGATAGGGCGAGGTCCGGGCGTAGGCCGGCGAGGTGGTGAAGCCGATCTGGTTGTTGACGATCAGATGCAGGGTGCCGCCGACCCGGTAGCCCTTGAGCTCCGACATCTCGAGGCACTCGTGCACCACGCCCTGGCCGGCGAAGGCGGCATCGCCGTGCAGCAGGATGCCCATCACCTGGCTGCGCTCGGTATCGCCCTTCTGCCGCTGCTTCGCCCGCACCTTGCCCATGACCACCGGGTTGACGGCTTCGAGATGCGACGGATTGGCGGTGAGCGAGAGATGGACCTCACGGCCATCGGGGAGCACCCGATCGGTCGAGGTGCCGAGATGATACTTGACGTCGCCCGAGCCCAGGACCTCGTTGCCGCCGGCCGCCCCCTGAAACTCGCTGAAGATCGCGGAATAGGGCTTGCCCATGACGTTGGCCAGCACGTTCAAGCGGCCGCGATGCGGCATGCCGATGACGATTTCGTCGACGCCGAGCTCGGCGCTGCGCCGGATCATCGTCTCCATCGAAGCGATCGCACTCTCGCCGCCGTCGAGACCGAATCGCTTGGTGCCCGGGAACTTGACATGGAGGAACTGCTCGAAGCCCTCGGTCTCGGTCAGATGCTCGAGGATCGCTCGCTTCTCCTCGGCATTGGTATCGAAAAGGCCGGCGGCACTCTCGATCCGCTGCTGCAGCCAGCTCTTCTGGTCGGGGTCTTGGATGTGCAGGAACTCGATGCCGACGGTCGAGCTGTAGGTTTTGCGCAGGACGTCCATGACCTGCCGGAGCGTCGCGGTCTCCAGACCGAGCACGAAATCGAGATAGAACTCGCGGTCGAGATCGGCGTCGGTGAAGCCGTAGGTACGGTAGTCGAGTTCCGGGTGATGCGCCTTGTCGCTGAGCTCGAGTGGATCGAGCTTGGCGATCAGGTGGCCGCGCACGCGATAAGCCCTGATCATCATGATGATCCGCAGATGATCGCGGATCAGCGTCTTGGTGGCGTCGTCGTCGAGCTGGCCCGAGGCGCGCGGCACATTCAGGTTGGCCGGGAGGTTGGCGGGTGCCGCATAGCCGCTGGCCCTGGGCTGCAGGGCCGCGCGGGCGCGGTTGAAGAGGGCGCGGTCCTCGGCCTCCAGCCCATCGAAATAGCCACGCCAGCTCGGCTCGACACTGGCTGGATCGGCGAGGTAGCTGGCATAGAGCTCCTCGATGAAGCTCGAATTGCCGCCGTAGAGAAAGCTCGTCTGTTCCAGCTCTTTACGTGTCGCCATCGCCTCTCGCACCCTCCCGTTCGGCGCCCGGGGAGCGAAGAGAGGCCCCGAAGCGCCGTCCTTTGGCCGAACCCGGCCGGGCTCGACCCAGCTCTACGCCTTGCCGAGCGCTTCGACCATCGCCTTGCCGATCGTCGCCGGATTTTCCGCGATCACGATCCCGGCCGACCGCATCGCCTCCAGCTTTTCATCCGCACCACCCTTGCCGCCCGAAATGATGGCGCCTGCATGGCCCATGCGGCGGCCAGGCGGGGCCGTGCGCCCGGCAATGAAGCCGGCAACCGGCTTCTTCACCTTGTTCTGCTTCAAGAACTCGGCCGCCTCTTCCTCGGCGGAGCCGCCGATCTCGCCGATCATGATGATGCCCTGCGTCGCCTCGTCGGCGAGGAAGAGTTCGAGCGTGTCGATGAACTCCATGCCCTTGACCGGATCGCCACCGATGCCGATGCAGGTCGACTGGCCGAGACCGGCCGCCGTGGTCTGCGCCACCGCCTCGTAGGTCAGCGTGCCGGAGCGCGAGACGATACCGATCTTGCCGGCTTTGTGGATATGCCCCGGCATGATGCCGATCTTGCACTGATCGGGGGTGATCACACCCGGGCAGTTGGGGCCGACCAGGATGGAGTTGGAGCCCACCATCGCCCGCTTGACCTTGATCATGTCGAGCACCGGGATGCCTTCGGTGATGCAGACGATGAGACCGATCTCGGCCGCCAACGCTTCGAGAATGGCATCGGCCGCAAAGGGTGCCGGCACGTAGATCACGCTGGCATCGGCCCCGGTGCCGGCCTTGGCGTCGGCCACCGTGTCGAAGACCGGCAGACCCAGATGCTTTTCGCCGCCCTTGCCCGGGGTGACGCCGCCGACCATCCGGGTCCCGTAGGCGATCGCCTGCTCGGAGTGGAAGGTGCCCTGCGCTCCGGTGAAGCCCTGGCAGATGACCTTGGTCTCGCTGTTGATCAGAACGGCCATCAGCCTGCCCTCTTGACGGCGGCCACGATCTTCTCGGCGGCATCCGCCAGATCGTCGGCCGGGGTGATCGATAGACCGGAGTCGCCGAGGATCTGCTTGCCGAGCTCGACATTCGTGCCCTCGAGCCGGACCACGAGCGGCACGTTCAGATTGACCTCGCGGGCGGCAGCGACGACGCCCTCGGCGATCACGTCACAGCGCATGATGCCGCCGAAGATGTTGACCAGCACGCCCTCCACATTGGGATCGGCCAAGAGCAGCTTGAAGGCCGCGGTCACCCGCTCCTTCGTGGCCCCGCCACCGACATCGAGGAAATTGGCTGGCTCGCCGCCGAACAGCTTGATGATGTCCATGGTCGCCATGGCGAGCCCGGCACCGTTGACCATGCAGGCGATGTTGCCGTCGAGCTTGATATAGTTGAGCTCGTGCCGAGAGGCCTCGATTTCCTGCGCGTCCTCCTCGTCGAGGTCACGAAGATCGACGATCTTGGGCTGGCGGTAGAGCGCGTTGCTGTCGAAGTTCATCTTCGCATCGAGGGCGATGATGTCGCCCGAGCCGGTCACCACCAGCGGGTTGATCTCGACCAGCCCGGCGTCGCGCTCGACGATGCAGCGATAGAGGCCGAGCATGAAGGCCACCGCCTTCTTGACCGCAGTGCCCTCGAGGCCGAGGCCGAAGGCGAGCTGGCGACCGTGGAACGGCATGAAACCGGTGACCGGGTCGATCGCCACCTTGACGATCTTCTCCGGCGTCTCGGCCGCGACCTCCTCGATCTCCACACCGCCCTCGGTGGACGCCATGAAGGTGATCCGCGAGGTGGCGCGATCGATCACCGCGCCCAGATAGAGCTCGCGGGCGATGTCGCAGCCGTCCTCGATATAGACCCGCTTGACGACCCGCCCCTCGGGACCGGTCTGGTGGGTCACCAGCGTCATGCCGAGGATCTGATCGGCCAGTTGGCGGACCTCCTCGATCGAACGGGCCAGCTTGACGCCGCCGCCCTTGCCGCGGCCGCCGGCGTGGATCTGCGCCTTGACGACCCAGACGGGCCCGCCCAAGGCACGGGCGGCCTGCTCGGCCTCCTCGGGCGTGTAGGCCACCCGGCCCTGCAGCGTTGCCACACCGTAATCGGCGAGCAGCGCCTTGGCCTGGTATTCGTGAATGTTCATCCGCTGGGATCCTTCCCGGACCTAGAGCTTGCCCGTTCTTAAAGCTTGACGGCGGCGCACAGTTCCTTGACCGCGGCAACCGACTTGTCGAACGCCGCCTGCTCGCCGGCATCGAGGGTGATCTCGACGATCTTCTCGACACCGCCGGCGCCGATGACGACCGGCACCCCGACATAGAGGTCGCTCACCCCGTATTGCCCGCTCAGATGCGCCGCACAAGGCAGGACACGCTTCTTGTCCTTGAGATAGCTCTCCGCCATGGCGATCGCCGAGGCGGCGGGTGCGTAGAAGGCCGAGCCGGTCTTGAGCAGCCCGACGATCTCCGCGCCGCCGTCGCGGGTGCGCTGGACGATGGCGTCCAGCTTTTCCTGCGTGGTCCAGCCCATCTTCACGAGATCCGGAAGCGGAATGCCGGCCACGGTCGAATAGCGCACCGAGGGCACCATGGTGTCGCCGTGACCACCGAGCACGAAGGCGGTGACATCCTCGACCGAAACGCCGAACTCGTCGGCGAGAAAGTGACGGAAGCGGGCGCTGTCGAGAACGCCGGCCATGCCCACCACTTTCTCGGGCGGCAGGCCCGAGACCTTCTGCATCGCCCAGACCATGGCATCCAAGGGATTGGTGATGACGATGACGAAGGCATCCGGGCAATGCTGCTTGATCGCCCCGCCCACCGTCTTGACGATGCCGGCATTGGTGGCGATCAGGTCGTCACGGCTCATCCCGGGCTTCCTCGGGATGCCGGCGGTGACGATCACCACGTCCGAGCCCGCGATCGCAGCGTAGTCGTTGCTGCCGGAAAGTGCCGAGTCGAAGCCCTCGACCGGGCCGGCCTGGGCAAGGTCGAGGGCCTTGCCGGCGGGCATGCCCTCGGCGACGTCGAACAGCACGATATCCCCGAGTTCCTTGAGTCCGGCGAGCAGTGCCAGGGTGCCGCCGATCTGGCCGGCCCCGACGAGTGCGATCTTGTGGCGTGCCATGACGATGGAAACTCCCCCTCTGCCCGTGATTCACGCAATGCTGCATGACTGTCTACCGGCTGAGCCCCCAACCATCAAGCCGACGCCGATGTCGCAGGCTGGGCCGGGTAACGGGGTGGACCGGGTAACTGGGACGGCCGGCGCTGCGAGCGGTCGCAAAAAAACCGGCACCCGCGTTTGGCAGGTGCCGGTTTCACTGGTTCGACCTCGACGCTCCCCGGAAGTCCGAGAGTTACCCGAGGGCGAGGCCGTCGTTCAGGCGACCTGGGCGTCGCTGTCCCCGGTGATGACGAACGTCGAGGGGTCGGTCGAGCCAGTCACGCCCACCGGCTGGGAGAGGAAGGCCACGTCGACGAAGCGATGATCCGAGCCGGCGCCGTCGAGATCGGCGCGAACCATGACGCCGGTCTGGTGCTGCTCGGTGCGCACGAAGTGGTCGAAGTTCGCGTCGTCGATATCGCTGTCGCGCAACAACGAGGAGAGATCGAGTCGGTCGCCCTCCGTCGCGTTGAAGTTGCGGATCGTGTCCTTGGCATCCGAGAGCCCGGTGATCCGGACGGTATCGGCGCCCGGCATGGTGCTCAAGATAATCTCGTCGGGCTGCGGCCCGCCGGAGATGATGTTGTCGCCCGGACCCTGCACGAAGATACGGTCCTTGCCGTCGCCGCCGTCGACGAAGTCGTCACCGCTGCGCGGCCGGACATCGTCGTCCCCGCCACGGCCGCTGATCACGTCGCGCCCGTCGGAGTCGGGATCGGTCACCGAGCTACCGACGATGGTGTCGTCGTCAGCCGTGCCGGCGAGCAGGTTGTCGTCGACGGTGAAGGTGGTCGTGGCACTGCCGGTGTTGCCGTCCGGATCCTCGACAGTGACCTCGATCGTCCGATCACCGACGCGACCGGCTTCGAGATCGATCTCGATGGTGGCCGCACTGATCACCGCCTCGTAGTTCTCGATCAGCGATTCGCCGGAGAGGTCGATCCGCGTGGCGCTGACCTGGGTCACCGTGATCCCGGTGCCTGCGAGGACGGCGCTGTCGAGCACCAGTCGATCGCCCTCCAGGCCGGCGAGCGTGATGGTGGCGGCGACCATGGAGGTGCTGTCCTCGTCGGTGATGATCGCATCGAGTCCGGCGCCACCCTTGATGACCAGCACCTTCTCGAGCGGCGAGCCGAAGCGCACGCCGAAGACGAGGTCGTCGAAGTCACGGTCGCTCTTCGGCCCGAAGCTGTCCTCGGCACCGATGGCCAGCAAGCCCTCCTTCTCGTCCCAACCCGAGACGAACTGACCCTTGCCGTCCGGATTGAGACGGTTGAGGTTCGGGGTGTGCTGGCTCGCATCCGCGGTGTAGGTCGTCCGGCTGCCCAGCACTGGGGTCACCGTGCCGTCTTCGGCAATATGAACGATCCGTGGCTGCTGCCAGGGCTGGGTGATGTCGTGAAAATCGAAAATCGTCGACGGCTCGCTGGTGAGCCGGTCGCGAACCTCGAACCGCCCGCCCTCGAACTGGTCGAAATCGTTGAGGCGCAGACCGTCGTTCACCACGATGAAGGCGAACTTGGTGCCGGCCGGGATCACACCGAGCGAGTACTCGGTGCCGAGCGGCGTCTGGTCCAGATTGGCCAGCGGATCACCCGGCTTGTTGGCGCCGTCGAACACCAGGCGCACGTTCTGGATCTCGCCATGCGGGCCGATCTCGTGGACGAACAGGCTGTCGATCGAGAACGAGGTCTCGTTGATGAAGCGGACGAACACTTCGCGATCGATGCCGTCGACCGTCAGGTTCCGCTGATCGACATTGTTGACGTGGGCGTCCGGAATCGCCAGCCCGTCGCCGCGGATCGGCAGGACCGGGGTGCTGGCCGGATTGAAGCCCGGCGCCGACTGCTCGCCGATGGTCGCCTCGATGGACGAGCGCAACTCGACCTGCGGGGCGGTGGTATCGGGCGGCGGCGGCGGCCCGTTGCCGTTGCCGTCGTCGCCATCGCCATCGTCGACGAAATCGAGTGGGCTCGGCTCGGGTATGTCGAGGGCGCGCGCGAGTTCGGTGTAGCCCAAGGGACCGAGCGGATCGAGGGGATCGCCGATGTTGCCCTGGTCATAGGCGCGAAAATTGCTCGCACCGCCGAGTGGCCCGGCCTCCGGCTCCACCTCGGGCGGGGCCGCCGGCGCCGGCTCGGCGTCGGGCAGCACCTCGGCGCGCGCCAACAGCTCCTCGGCCGGGGTGGCCGGGCCATCGAGCACGCTCAAGAATACCGGCACTTCGCTCGGGGCGAAGAAATTGGTGAGGACCAGCACGCCGCCATTGGCGAGCGTCACGACCAGATCGTTGCCGCTCACCGCATAGGTGGCGACCGCCGGGTCGAAGGACGCGTCGCCGAGCGACACCAGCCCGCCGGCCGGCACGTCCACCACCCGCCGTTCGCCCGCGGCCAACGGCGCCACCTCGATCGCACCCGGTTCGGCTTGCGGCGTCGCGGCGACCGCCGGTTCGTCCAGGGCCTCTTCGACCTCGACCAGGCCCTGCGGCAGGCCCACCGGCTCGCCGGACTCCTCGGGAGCGGCCTCGGTGACGTCCGGAGTCAGCGCGGTCGGATCGAGCGGGCCGGTCGGCTCCAGCGGACCGGCGGGCGCGAGATCGGTCGCTCCCTCGGCCTGGGCCAGGATGATCGTGCCCGGATCGGTGGCGTCATCGGGCGACTGCGACCACGTCCGTTCCGTCATGAGGGTAGCTCCTGCGTTGCGATGCGAGACGACGTTTTTTCGTTCATGTTAACCGAACTCTAACTTATCGGGCGCATTTACTCTTCTCAATCGGAAAGCGGACCCGAGGTGTGTATCATGATGCGTATAAGCGCGGGACGTGGGGACTTTACCACATGATTCGAAAGACCATGCGGATCGGCGAGGTGCGAACCTCGATCAAATTGGAAAGCGAGTTCTGGGACTACCTGAAGGCGGTCGCCACCCAGCGCCACCTCAGGCTGTCGGGCCTCGTCAACGAGGTCGCGGCCGCCAGCCCCGAGCGCACCAACCTCGCCTCGACCTTGCGCACCTATGCGCTGGTGCATGCCAGGCTGCGGACCGAAGGCATGCAGCGCGAGATGGACAAGCTGGCGCTGGCCGGCAACACCCAGGATCTGGCGCGCGTGCTCGAAGCCTGCCCGTTGCCGGCCTTGACCATCGACGGCGATCGGGCGATCCGCCAATTCAACCGGGCCTTCGCGCTCTGGTTGAATCTCGACGGCAAGGCGACCGTCGGCCAGCGCCTCGACAACATCATGATCCTGCGCGGCCCCGGCATGCGCGACATGTGGTCGAGCCTGCTCGACGGGCGGATGGCCAGGGCCGGCTTCAACGCCACCTACGTCTCGCCCGGCAAGGTCAGGACCGCCCAGGCGATCGCGGTCGCCCTCTCGGCCCCGTCCAACGACCCCGAAAAGCGCGGCTGCGTGGTGATGTTCGAGACCCTGGCCGGCCGCACCTGAGCCTTCACCATGCGAGCCGGTTCGGGAGACCGCTGCGGTCATACCGGAGTGCCCGGAATCGCCCATTTCCACGCCCCTGTTGTCAGCCACCGCGTGCCTTGCGCAGGCGGCGGTAGAAATCGTTGCCCTGATCGTCGATGACGAGAAAGGCCGGCATCGCTGCCACGCGAATGCGCCAGGCCGCCTCCATCCCGAACTCCTCGAAATCGATCACCTCGACCGCCTTGATCATGTCACGGCCGAGCCGTGCCGCCGACCCACCGATGGTCGCGAGATAAAAGCCTCCATTCGCTTTGCAGCTCTCCGCCACGGCCCGACTCCGATTGCCCTTGGCAAGCGTCACCAGCGCCGCCCCGGCCGCCTGGAAATCGGCCATGTAGGCGTCCATCCGCGCCGCCGTGGTCGGCCCGAAGCTGCCCGAGGCATACCCCTCGGGCGTCTTCGCCGGCCCGGCATAGTAGATCGGATGATCCTTCAGGTAATCGGGCAGCGGCACGCCGCGCGCCAAGCGTTCGGCCAGGGTGGCGTGCACCAGATCGCGGGCGACGACCAGCGTGCCCGACAGCAGCACCGGTGCTCCGACCTCGAGTTTCGCGAGATCCGCCCGGATCGCCGCCATCGGCCGGTCGAGATCGATCGCTACGGCGGCCCCGATGTCGATCCTGGCGTCGGGCAGGAAGCGGGCCGGGTCGTCGTCGAGGGCCTCGAGATATGCCCCCTCGGCGGTGATCCGGGCCTTGATCTGCCGGTCGGCCGAGCAGGAGACACCGATGCCGACAGGCAGCGAGCCATTGTGCCGGGGCAGACGGACGATCCGCACGTCGTGGCAGAAATGCCGGCCGCCGAACTGGGCGCCGATGCCGAGCCCGCGGGTCATCGCCAGCACCTGCCGCTCGAGGCCCCGATCGCGAAACGCCTGACCAGAGGGGGTCCCCTCGTCCGGCAGGCCGTCGAGCTCGCGGGTCGAGGCGAGCTTGACCGTCTTCAGACACTGCTCCGCCGAGAGCCCACCGACGACGATCGCCAGATGATAAGGCGGGCAGGCGGTGGTGCCGATCGCCGCCACCTTCTCCTCGAGCCAAGCGAGCAGCCGCTCGGGGTCCAAGAGGCGCCGCGTCTCCTGGAAGAGAAAGGTCTTGTTGGCCGAGCCGCCACCCTTGGCGATCATCAAGAAGTCGTAAGCGTCACCCGGCACCGCCTCGATCTCGATCTGCGCCGGCAGGTTGGTGCCGGTGTCCACCTCCTCGGTCATGCGCAACGGCGCCAATTGGCTGAAGCGGAGATTGTAGCGGGCATAAGCGTCGCGGATGCCGGCCGACAAGGGTTCGCGATCGTCGCCCCGGGTCAGCACGGCCTGGCCCTTGCGGCCCAGGACGATCGCCGTGCCGGTGTCCTGGCACGAAGGAAAGACACGGCCCGCGGCGATCACCGCGTTCTTCAAGAGCTCCAGGCTGACGAACCGGTCGGCGGGCGAGCTTTCGGGATCGGTCACCACCGCCCGCAGCTGCTCGAGGTGGCTGGTGCGAAAGAGATGCTGGACATCGAAAAAGGCGGTGACGGCCAAGCCCTCGAGCGTCGCGTCCGCCAGCTCCAGAAAGCGCCGGCCGCCGGCCTCCAGCAGCCGCGGCGGCTCGAGATCGAGCTTGCGATAGACGGTCCGCTCCGCCTCCAGTGGAAAGAGCGGCCGGTAGGCCGCCGACGACACCTCGCCCATGCTCGCTCCTCCGGCTGACAGCGACGTGAGCCTAGCAGCATCGCCTCGTCGGCCATAGCCGAGCCGCATCGCGCCTGCTCGTGTCTCGTCGAGTCACCGGCTTCTGACGACGCCTGTCCCATGCTACGGTGCCGGGTGGGCAGCGCGTGTCGAGCTACGGCAGTAGCCTTTGTACTCTTTTTTCACTGGTAAAGATCCGTTTACGCCGTGCCCGCGTATCAACCTTACAGTTGGCGCTTGCACGACCGCATGGACTGCCGTCCCGGGTCGTGCAGGGGAGGGCGCAAGCATGCGACGTGGTCATGGCTAAGCGAATTGTCACATTGACGCTCAATCCGGCGGTCGACTCGTCGTGTTCGACGCACCGCGTACGGCCGATGCACAAAGTGCGTACCACCAATGAGCGATTCGATCCCGGTGGCGGCGGCATCAACGTTGCGCGCGTGATCAACGAGCTCGGCGGCGAGAGCTTCGCCGTCTTTCTCGCCGGCGGCCGCTCGGGTGACGTGCTCGAGGAGCTGGTCGCCGAGGCCGGGGTGATGTCACATCGCATCGCGATCCACGAGCCCACCCGCGTCAGCCACGTCGTCTACGAGGAGATTTCCGGGCAGGAATACCGATTCACCCCGGAAGGTCCGAGCATCGGCGAGAGCGAGTGGCGGCAGGCCCTGGACTTCATCGAGCTGCTCGACGTCGATTTCGTCGTCGCCAGCGGCAGCCTCGCCCGAGCCGTGCCGAATGACGTTTACGCCAGGCTGGCCCGCGACGTGAAACAGCGCGGTGGCCGCCTGGTCCTCGACACCTCGGGCGAACCACTCGCGGAAGCGCTCGAAGAAGGGGTCTATCTCGCCAAGCCCAGCCGCGGCGAGTTCGCCGCACTCGTCGGCCGCGACCTCGAAGACTCCGAAGCACTCGAGGACGCCGCGCGCGCCTTCGTGGCGGAAGGCAAGGTCGAGCTTCTGGCGGTCACCCTCGGCCATGATGGGGCGCTACTCGCCGGACCGGACGGGGTGCGCTGGCTGGCCACACCCGAGGTCGAGGCGAAAAGCGCGGTCGGCGCCGGCGACAGCTTCGTCGGCGGCATGGTGCACGGGCTGTCGATCGGGGAAAGCGCCGAACGCGCCTTCGCGCTGGGCGTCGCCGCCGGCACCGCAACGGTGCTCACCTCGGGCACCGAGCTTTGTCACAAGGCCGACGTGATGCGATTTTGGGACGAGATATGCCGGAATCCTTCCTAGATTTCGACGCCTATATCATCGATCTCGACGGGGTCGTCACCGACACCGCCAATTTGCACGCTCGGGCCTGGAAGCGACTTTTCGACGGCCTGCTCGTCAACCGCGAGCTGTTCAACGGCAACGAGCCCTTCCGCGTCGGCGAGGACTACGCGCTCCACGTGCGCGGTCATCGTCACGAGGACGCGATCCGCAAATTCCTGGCCTCGCGCCATATCGTGCTGCCGGACGGTGACCCGGACGATGCCGAGGATGCCCTCACCGTGCACGGCCTCGCCCGGAAGAAAAGCGCGATCTTCAAGACGATGATCGAGGAGCGCGGCATCAACGTGTTTGCCGGCAGCAGCCGGTTCCTCGACCATCTGCAGTCGCTCGGCCGCCCAACCGCGCTGGTCACCTCGTCCCGCAACGGCGCCTTGGTCCTGGAGCGCGCCGGCCTCGGGCATCGCTTCGACGTCGTCGTCGACGGGCAGGTGCTCGAGCGTGAGCGCCTGGCCCCGCAGCCGGCCTCCGAGGGCTTTCTCTTCGCCGCCGCCTGGCTCGGCGTCGAGCCCGCCTGGACGGTCGTCATCGAAGCCACCGCCGCCGGCGTCACCGCCGCCCGGCACGGCGATTTCGGCTGCATCGTCGGTGTGCTCCGCGGTAACAGCCGGGCAGCACTGCGGGCCGCCGGCGCCGATCTCGTCGTCGACGACCTGGCCGAACTGCTCTAGCCGACGACCGGCGACGGCGCGTCGACGATAGGGCTTGTCATCGAACCGTCATCGTCGTTCTCTAGGCCGAGCGACCAACGAGGTTCGAACCAAGAGAGAGGCAAGTCATGTCGCATCGCACAAACCGCCTGGCGCTGCTCGCCGGCGCCGCCGTCATCGCCGGTGGTTCGGCCGCCGGATGGACGACCGAGGCCCAGGCCGACGAGCTTGTGCTCTACTGCAGCCCGCAGGAAGAGTGGTGCCAGCAAGTGGTCACCGAATTCGAGCGCGAGACCGGCATTCGGGTCGCCATGACCAGGAAGAGTTCGGGCGAGACCTATGCCCAGATCAAGGCCGAGGCCGACAACCCCAGGGGTGACGTCTGGTGGGGCGGCACCGGCGACCCGCATCTGGTCGCCGCCGAGGAGGACCTGACCGAGCCCTACGAGTCGCCGATGCTGCCGGAACTGCACGACTGGGCCATCGCCCAATACGAAGCCTCCGACGGCAAGACCGTGGGCATCTACGCCGGCGCCTTGGGCTTCGGCTACAACACCGAGCTCTTGGCCGAGAAGGGACTCGAGGCACCGGCCTGCTGGGCCGACCTGATCAAGCCCGAATTCAAGGGCGAGGTGCAGATGGCCAACCCCAACAGCTCCGGCACCGCCTACACGGCACTCGCCACCTTCGTGCAGCTGATGGGCGAGGACGAGGGCTTCGAGTACCTGAAGGGGCTGCACGCCAACATCAACCAGTACACTCGCTCTGGCTCCGCCCCGATCACCGCGGCCGCCCGCGGCGAGACCATGATCGGCATCGTGTTCCAGCACGACGCGGTCACGCAGAAGGTGGCGGGCTTTCCGATCGAGGTGGTCAGCCCCTGCGAAGGCACCGGCTACGAGATCGGCTCGATGAGCCTGATCAAGGGGTCGCGGAACCCGGAGAACGCGCGGACCTTCTACGACTTCGTGCTCCGCGCCGACATCCAATCCATGGCGCGTGAGGTGGCCGCCTACCAGGTGCCCTCCAACACGAACGCCGAGGCGCCGCCGGAGAGCCCGGACTTCGATTCGATCACCCTGATCGACTACGACTTCAAGACCTTCGGCTCGTCCGACGTCCGCGCCCGCCTGCTCGAGCGCTGGGACAACGAGGTCGGCAGCCTGCCGAACTGACCTCGCCTCCCGACCGCTCGTGTCGTTGAAAAAAGCCGGCCCACTCGGCCTTTGGCTCGCCATCGGCTGGGTGGGCTTCGTGCTCATCCCCTGGTACGCGCAATCGCGCGGCCTCCTCGATCCCGGCTGGATCCTCGCCTGGGACCGGCAGAGCACGGCCCCCGGCCTGCAGCAGGCGCTGCTGCACGGCCGGCTCTGGCTCCTGCCGCTCGTTTTGCCGCTCCTGGCGCCGCTGGTGCTGCTCGGCCGCCGCCAGGACACGGCAGCCGCGGCCAATCTCCTGATCGCCTGCGGTGCCCTGGGCACCCTCTACCTCTTGGCCCAGGGCTTTTTGATCATCCATCGCGGCTGGGGCTTCGCGTTCCTGGCCGACTGGTTCGGGCCGCTCGACGTCCGCCAGTTCGGCATCGGCACCGGTGCCGCGCTGACGCTGCTCGCCTTCCTGATGCTTTTCGCGCAAGGCATTGCCGCCCGAGGTGCCGTCAACGGCGACCGCTTCGTCGTAGGCTCCATCACCCTGATCGTGGCCCTGGTTGCGGCCTTCATCTTTTTTCCGGTGGCCCGCATCCTCACCGGCGCCCTCCAAGCCGCGGACGGCAGCTTCGCCCCTGTGGTCTTCGTCGAGCGCTTTCTCGACACGCGCATCTGGGGCCTCGGCTGCCTCGCCGGCGGGCCGCGCTGCGGCGTCGCCTGGAACACGCTGACCCTCGCCATCGCCACGGGCGCCGGCACCACGCTTTTGGGGCTCGCCTTCGCGCTGGTCGTCACCCGCACGGCCTTCCCGGCCAAGCGGGCGCTCAGGGCGCTGACCATCCTGCCCATCATCACCCCGCCCTTCGTCGTCAGCCTCGCCATTATTCTCCTTTTCGGCCGCTCTGGCACCGTGACCCAATTTTTCGCCGACCTCCTGGGCATCGACGGCGGCCGCTGGATCTATGGCTTTTGGGGCGTCTGGCTGGCCCAGGTGCTCTCCTTCACGCCGATCGCCTTTCTGGTGATGATCGGTGTGGTCGAAGGTGTCAGCCCGTCACTGGAGGAAGCCTCGCAGACGCTCAGGGCCAGCCGCTGGCAGACCTTCACCACGGTCTCCCTGCCCTTGATGCGCCCGGGCCTCGCCAACGCGTTCCTTTTGGGCTTCATCGAAAGCATGGCCGATTTCGGCAATCCGCTGGTGCTGGGCGGCAATTTCCAGGTGCTCTCGACCGAGATCTTCTTCGCCATCGTGGGTGCCCAGCACGACCCCGGCCGGGCCGCCATGCTGGCGATCGTGCTCCTCGCCTTCACGCTGATGGCGTTCTGGGCGCAGCAGCAGTGGCTGGGCAAAAAACAGTACACCAGCGTCTCCGGCAAGGGCGACGCCGGGATGCCCACAGCCCTGCCGACGCCGCTGAAGTGGACCGCCTACGCCATCACCGTGCCCTGGGCCGTTTTCACCGCCGTGATGTACTCGATGATCCTCTTCGGCGGCTTCGTCGAGATCTGGGGCCGTGACCACAGCTTCACGCTTCGCCACTACCAGGACGCCTTCGGGGTGACCCAGGGCGCCTTCGGCCTCGTCTGGTCGGGCACGGCCTGGAACAGCTTCACGACAACACTCTGGATTGCCTTCATCTCGGCGATTCCGACCGCCATGATCGGCTTGCTGACCGCGTGGCTCCTGACCCGGCAGCAATTCGGCGGCAAGGCGGCCTTCGAATTCGGCACCATGCTCTCCTTCGCCATCCCCGGCACCGTCATCGGCGTTGCCTACATCATCGCCTTCAACGTCCCGCCGCTGGAGATCACCGGCACCGGCATCATCCTCATCCTGGCCTTCGTCTTCAGGAACATGCCGGTCGGTGTAAGGGCCGGCATCGCCACTCTGGCCCAGCTCGACAAGAGCCTGGACGAGGCATCGCTGACCCACCGGGCGACCACCTTTCAGACCGTGCGGCTGATCCTCATGCCCTTGATGAAACCGGCCATGCTGGCCGCCTTGGTCTACAGCTTCGTCTCGGCGATGACCGCCATCTCGGCCGTCATCTTCCTCGTCTCGGCCCGCTACGAGCTGGCGACCACCTACATCCTCAACCGCGTGGAAGCCGGCAATTTCGGCCTCGCCATCGCCTACAGCTCGGTGCTCATCGTCGTCATGCTCATCGTCATCGGCATCTTCCAGTTCCTCATCGGCGAGCGCCGCCTCGGCCGGCGGGGTGCGGCGGCGCCCGCGCCTGCGGGCTTCGCCGGAGCCGGGCGATGAGCGACATCACCGTCCGCTTCGATGAGGTCACCAAGGCCTTCGGCGAGACCGTGGCGGTCAAGGAGGTGAGCTTCGCCATCGAAAAGGGCCACCTCGTGACCCTCTTGGGCCCCTCGGGCTGCGGCAAGACCACGACCCTTCGGATGATCGCCGGCCTCGAGCTGCCCACCTCCGGCCGCGTCCATATCGGCGAGCGCGACGTCACCAATCTGCCGGCGACCGACCGCGACGTCGCCATGGTGTTTCAGTCCTACGCCCTCTTTCCGCACATGACCGTGCTCGAGAACGTGGGCTACGGGCTTCGGGTCTCCGGCCGCCCGAAAAGCGAGGTCAAGGAACGCGCCGAGCAGGCCCTCACGTTGGTCGGCCTCGCGAATCTGGGTGCGCGCCTGCCCTCGGAGCTCTCCGGCGGCCAGCAGCAGCGGGTCGCCGTGGCGCGCGCGGTCGTCCTCGAACCCGAGGTGCTGCTCTTCGACGAACCGCTCTCCAACCTCGACGCCAAGCTCCGCCGCCGCGTCCGCGAAGAGATCCGCGAACTGCAACAACGCCTGGGCCTCACCGCCGTCTACGTTACCCACGACCAGGAGGAGGCCCTGGCGATTTCCGACCAGATCGTGGTGATGAACAACGCCGTGATCGCCCAGGTGGGCCAGCCCCGCGAACTCTACGAAGCCCCGGCCGACCGCTTCGTCGCCGATTTCATCGGTGATGCCAACGTCGTCGAGGTGACGATCACCGCCATCGACGGCGAGTTGGCCGAGGTGATCATCGGCAACGCCAGACGCCGGCTGCCGCATCGCGGCCTCGCCCCCGGCCCCGCCCACCTCGCCATCCGCCCCGAAGGCATCGTCCTCGCCGCCGACCCTGCCGAAGCCGCGATCGGCGGCCGGATCAAGCGCGCCTCTTACCTCGGCAGCCACGTCGAATACGACATCGAAACACCGCTCGGCGAACTCTTCGTCACCGACCCCGACGTCAACCACATCCACGTCGTGGGCCAGGACATCAGCCTCGATCTCGGGACACACGGGGTGACGCTGGTTCGGGACTAGGAAGAGAAGAAGAGCGGGGGAAATGATTTCCCCCGCGCCCCCTCGTTATTTTGGAGTCGGCGACTCGCAAAGGTATAGGACGAGCCGATCTCGATGATCATCCGCTGATGCCGAGCGGCCCTCGTACGGCCAACCGTCAAAGAAAAGGATAGAGCCTATCCTATCCTTTCCTTGTCGCCTCCCGCTACCGCCCCGGCCGGCGCCTATTTGGATACGCATCGGCGACGACACATAGCAGCCATGCGCCCATGGGTTGCAAAAGCCTTGCTTTTCAACGACCGATCTGCGCTTATGCCCTCACCGAATTCCGGTCCTGTGGCTCCAGCCGCGTGAAGGGCGCAACTCTCGTTGGAGAGTCCCAGCGCCTTATCTGTTGAGCCCCCTGATAAGTTTCCTCGGCCGCCCAGATACGCGGGGCGCCGCTTTGCAATCCAGGCCGTTGCTTTTTCGCCCCGATGGGGTGCCGCTCGCGGCCGACGTCGAAGGTACTCTCTTGACCACATTCGCTGATTTCGGCCTCGCCGAAACCCTACTCCGTGCCCTTCAGAGCGAAGGCTACACCACCCCCACCCCCATTCAGACCAAGGCCATCGCCCCCGTCATGGAGGGCCGTGACCTCTTGGGCATCGCCCAGACCGGCACCGGCAAGACCGCGGCCTTCGCGCTGCCGATCCTGCATCGCCTGTTCGTGACCAACAAGCAGCCGCTCCAGCCGAAATCGGCGCGGGCGCTGATCCTGGCCCCGACCCGCGAACTCGCAGCCCAGATCGCCGCCAGCTTCGAGACCTATGGCCGGCATGTCCGCCCGTCGGTCACGGTCGTCGTCGGCGGTGTGAAGCACAACCCGCAGGTCCGGGCCCTGGCGCGTGGCGTCGATGTGCTGGTCGCCACCCCGGGCCGCCTGCTCGACCATCTCCAGGGCGGCACCGTCCGGCTCGACAGGACCGAGATCGTCGTCCTCGACGAGGCCGACCACATGCTCGACCTGGGCTTCCTCGTGCCCATCCGCCGGATCCTGGCCAAGCTGCCGAAGAGCCGGCAGACGCTCTTCTTCTCGGCCACCATGCCCAAGGACATCGGCGCCCTGGCCCGCGACATGCTCACCGAGCCGGTCGAGGTCAGCGTGGCGCCAGTCGCCACCACGGCCGAGCGGGTCGACCAGTCGGTCTATCTGGTCGATGCCGCCGACAAGCGCGGCCTTCTGGTCGAGCTTCTGGGCACGCCCGGCTTCGATCGCACGCTGGTCTTCACCCGCACCAAGCACGGTGCCGACAAGGTGACCCGCCACCTCGAGACCGCCGGCATTTCGGCGGCCGCGATTCACGGCAACAAGTCGCAGCCGCAGCGTGAACGGGCGCTCGCCGCCTTCAAGGCCGGCCGCACCCGGGTCCTGGTCGCGACCGATATCGCGGCCCGCGGCATCGACGTCGATGCGGTCAGCCACGTCGTCAATTTCGAGCTGCCGGACGTGCCCGAGGCCTATGTTCACCGGATCGGACGGACGGCCAGGGCCGGCGCCGAGGGCATCGCCATCGCCTTCTGCAGCGCCGACGAGCGCCGGTCGCTGCGCGACATCGAGCGGCTGACCCGCCAGACCATGCCGATCATCGACCGCCGGCGGCCCGGCAGCCCCGAAGCCGTAACCCCACGCGAAGACCGCCAGCCCAGCCGGCGCCCCAATCGCCCGCAAGGTCCCCGCCCGCAAGGGACTCGGCCGCAGGGTGATCGGCCGCAAGGCAATCGCCCACAGCAGGATGGCCGGCCGCAGCAACAACGCCGCCGCCCGGCGCGCAAGGCCGCCTGAGCCTTCGCTCGAACGACCCCGATGATGCAGAAACGCCCGGCTCCGGCCGGGCGTTTCGCGTTTCGGCCGACCGTCTTGACGCCTACCGGCACCTCGGCGCATGAGGCTGTCACATACCTGTCATCAACGAAGAACCGTTCGGACACCGCCGCTTGAGCCCTCTCGTCTTCTCCGT
>JAABSG010000359.1 GCA_011390475.1 Geminicoccaceae bacterium
ATTGGCCACACCGATCCCGCCGGCGGCCAAGAGCACCACCACCGGCATGACCAGATTGGGCACCCAGGCTTGCCAGGGGGCAAATGCCCAGAGCACCACGACTGGCGCCCGACCGGCCGCCAGGATCAACCAGTAGAGGAGCCCTAACGACGCGGCCGAGTAGGCCCAGAGGTAGGTCCGCTCGCCGAGCAGCGCCACCAACCGCCTCCGGATCGGCGGTCGCGTGGGCAGGACATGGGCCAGGAGGAAAACCCCGAAAATCGAGAGATAATCCGCCCAACCGCCGGTCACCACTGACACCTCGGGCAAGCGGCTCTTGGTCCGTCCGTCGACTCGATCGAGAAGGTGAGGCGCATCGACGCTCCACTCACAATTTGGATTGAGAACGTCGGCGATCCGGCGTGCAGTGTCTACTGCGAGACTTGTGAATGGCGGCCGGCATGTGGGTTGCCCGAGGGGAGAGTTCAGATGCGCAGTAGACACGGATCGGCGGCGCGGACCATCGTCGAGCTCGCGGCGACCCGACCCGGGGCGACGGCCGTGTTTCGTCGGTTTCGCTTCGATTTCTGCTGCATGCTCGAGCAGACCTTGGAGCAGGTGGCGGCCGCCCACGACACCGATGTCGAGACGGTCGAGGTCGCGCTCGATGCCCTGCCGCCGCCTACCGACGCGACCCAGCCGCACCAGCTCGAGCCGTTGATCGGCCACATCCTCGCCCGCTACCACATGGTCCACCGCCGAGAGCTGCCCGAGCTCGCCCGCCTGGCCGAGGTGGTCGAGCGGGTTCACCAAGGCCATCCGGACGTGCCTTTCGGTCTGGCTGGCGTGCTCGACGAGCTGGCCCGAGTGCTCGACGATCGCATGGGCAAGGAGGAGGCCGAGCTCTTCCCGCGGCTGCGCCGGATCGAGCCCGGCAGCGGCAGCGCGTTGTTGGAGCTCAGGCTCGATCATGCGCGGCTCGAGGCCTATCTCTGCTGTCTCGAGACCCTGACCTCGGGCCATCAGCCGCCGGTCGATGCCGATGCCACCTGGCGCCGGCTCTATGCCGGCACCGCCAAGCTCGTGGACGACTTGATACGCCATCGCTATCTGGAGAGCGAGACGCTCGATCAGTGTTGGCGTCAGGGCGGGCGCCCGTACCTCCCGCAGCCGTCATCGCCGAGCCTGCACTAAACGCCTCCTGGCACAGACGACCAGCTACCGCCCAGCTGCGAGCCTCGATCGAGCGCCATGCCCACGACAACGGCCGAACGCATCCGCAAGCACCGAGGCCCGGCCGTGCTGGGCCTGGGCTTTCGCCCGTTCTTCCTGCTGGGCGCCATCTGGGCCGTCCTCGCCATGCTGGCCTGGCTCCTGGTCCTGGCCGGCGCCGTCCGTCTGCCGAGCGATTTCGGTCCTGTCGATTGGCACGTCCACGAGCTGCTCTACGGCTACCTGCCGGCCATCGTCGCGGGTTTTCTCTTGACCGCCGTGCCCAACTGGACCGGCCGGCTGCCGGTCACCGGCCTGCCGCTCTTGGCGCTCGTCCTCGTCTGGGTGCTGGGCCGTCTCGCCGTGATGGTCGGGCTCTGGCTCGGGCCGTTGCTCACCGCCCTGCTCGATCTGGCTTTTCTCGCCGTTCTCATCGCGATCATCGCCCGGGAGCTCGTCGCCGGCGCCAACAAGCGCAACCTGCCCGTCCTCCTCCTCGTCGGCCTGCTCTTTCTCGGCAACGCCGTCTTCCACCTCGAGGCCGCCCGCCACGGCAGCGCCGCCTACGGCACCCGACTCGGCATCGCTGCGATCCTCATGCTCTTGATGCTGATCGGCGGCCGCATCGTGCCGAGCTTCACCCGCAACTGGCTGGCCAAGGGGCACGCCACGGAGGCGGCCGCCGGCCGGTTGCCGGCGCCGATGGGCCTGTTCGACGGCTTCGCCATCGCTTTTGCCGGGCTCACGCTCTTGAGCTGGCTCTTCAGCCCCTGGAGCCCGATCACCGCCGTCCTCGCGGCGCTCACCGGCTTGCTCCACCTTGCCCGGCTCGCCCGCTGGGCCGGCGATCGCACGATTGCGGAGCCCCTGGTCAGCATCCTGCACGTCGGCTACCTCTTCGTGCCCCTGGGCTTTCTGCTGCTGGCGCTGAGCCACTTCGCGCCCGGCGTTCAGCCGATCGCGGCCCTGCACGCCTGGACAGTGGGCGGCATCGGCACGATGACCCTGGCCGTCATGACCCGGGCCAGCCTCGGCCACTCGGGCCGGGCGCTCACCGCCGGCCCCACCACCAGCGCCATTTACGCCTTGATCATCGCCGCGGCCCTCGCCCGCATCCTCGACGGCACCAGTCTCGGCTTCGGCGGGCTGCGCGTCCTCGCCGGCACGTTCTGGATCCTGGCCTTCACTACCTTTGTCGTCGCCTACTGGTCGATGCTCACCCAGCCGCGCGCCAAGAGCTGAGCCACCAGCACCACGGTAGCGCTCGGCCGCGGCCGGTGCTAAGCGCTCGTCACGTGACTGTCACAAAAAACGCACAGGCTCCGATTAGCCAGCCATCCGTGCACCAACGATGCGACGCGAGGGAGAACGCAACCATGAGAATGCGCATGATCGCCGGCCTGTCGGCCGTGCTGCTCGCCGGCTCGGCCCTGATTCCGGCAACCGGCTGGGCCCAATCCGGCACCGTCTCGGTCTACACGGCGCACGCGCCGGAAATTTACAACGAGATCGTGCCCAAGTTCGAGGCGGCGACCGGGATCACCGTCTCCCTCGTGCAGGCCGGCTCCGGCGACATCGTCCAGCGTGCCCGGGCCGAAGCCGCGAGCCCCTTGGCCGACGTCATCTGGTCGGTCGGCGGCGAGGCCTTGGAAGCCAATAGCGACCTGCTCGAGCCCTACACCAGCACGCACGACGAGATGATCGACCCGCTCTACAAGGTCGGCACCAACTGGCTTCCCTATACCGGCATTCCCATGGTCTTCGTCGTCAACACCGACATGGTCTCGGAAGGCGACATGCCCACGTCCTGGGCCGACCTCGCCGACGAGAAGTGGGACCAGAAGGTCGCGTTCGCCGGCGCCGACACCTCGGGTTCCGCCTTCATGCAGCTCGCCACCGTCCTCGACGTCTACGGCGAAGAGGAGGGCTGGGCGCTGTTCGAAGCGATGATGGGCAACTTCATCGTCACCGGCAGCTCCGGCCGCGTGCCGCGCGGCACCGCCGACGGCGAATTCGCCATCGGTCTGACCCTCGAGGAAGCGGCCCAGC
>JAABSG010000360.1 GCA_011390475.1 Geminicoccaceae bacterium
TGACTATGGTCCTCCGCCAACACCCCGGGCGCAAACCGACCACCTGTGCCGCGGGCATGACCAGAGAGGGAGCCGATGTCCACCGTCACGATCTACGACAAGAGCCGTTTGCCGAGCCGCCACGCAACGGTGGGACCGGGCCGCGCACCGCATCGATCATACTACTATGCCATGGGCTTGTCGCGCGAGGACATGGCGCGGCCGTTCGTCGGGGTGGTGACGACCTGGAACGAGGCGGCGCCCTGCAACATCTCGCTCGGGCGCCAGGCGCAGGTGGTCAAGCAAGGGGTCGCCAGGGCGGGCGGCACACCGCGCGAGTTCACCACGATCACCGTCACCGACGGCATCGCCATGGGCCACCAGGGGATGAAATCCTCGCTGGTCAGCCGCGAGGTGATCGCCGATTCGACCGAGCTCACGATGCGCGGCCACGCCTACGACGCCATGGTCGGCCTCGCCGGCTGCGACAAGTCGCTGCCCGGGCTGATGATGGCCATGGTCCGGCTCAACGTGCCTTCGGTCTTCATGTATGGCGGCTCGATCCTGCCCGGCCGCTTTCAGGGCCGCGACGTGACCATCCAGGACGTGTTCGAGGCAGTGGGCCAGCACGCCGTCGGCAAGATGAGCGACGCCGACCTCGAGCTCTTGGAATCCGTGGCCTGCCCGTCGGCCGGCTCCTGCGGCGGTCAGTTCACCGCGAATACCATGGCTTGTGTCTCCGAGGCCATCGGCCTCGCTCTGCCGGGCTCGGCCGGCACGCCGGCACCGATGGAAGCCCGCGACCGTTGGGCCGAGGCTTCGGGCGAGGCTGTGATGCGGCTCTTGAAGGACAATATCCGGCCGCGCGACATCGTCACCTTGAGAAGCTTGGAGAACGCCGCCCGGGTGGTCGCGGCCTCCGGCGGGTCGACCAACGGCGCCCTGCACCTGCCGGCGATCGCGCACGAGGCCGGGATCGATTTCGACCTGCACGACGTGGCGGCCATCTTTCGCGACACCCCCTATATCGCCGACCTCAAGCCCGCCGGCCGCTACGTGATGAAGGACTTGGCCGAGGCTGGCGGCGTGCCGCTCTTGATGAAGGCGCTGATGGACGGCGGCTACCTGCACGGTGACTGCATCACCGTGACGGGCAAGACCATTGCCGAGAACCTGGCCGATGTGACCTTCGACAAGAATCAGGTCATCGTCCGCCCGACCAGCGATCCGATCACCAGCTGGGGTGGCGTCGTCGGCTTGAAGGGGAGCCTCGCGAGCGAAGGGGCGATGGTCAAGGTGGCGGGCCTGCCGAGCCTCCAGTTCAAGGGGCCGGCTTTGGTCTTCGACTGCGAAGAGGATGCCATGGCGGCGATCCAGGCCGGCAAATACGCAGAGGGCGACGTCATCGTCATCCGCTACGAGGGCCCCAAGGGCGGGCCCGGCATGCGCGAGATGCTGGGTGTGACCTCGGCCATCTACGGTCAGGGCATGGGCGACAAGGTGGCCTTGATCACCGATGGCCGGTTCTCGGGCGCCACGCGCGGCTTCTGTATCGGCCATGTCGGGCCGGAAGCGGCGGTCGGCGGGCCGATCGGCCTGCTCGAGAACGGCGACGTCATCGCCATCGACGCCGCCGCTGGCACGCTCGATGTCGAGCTCGATGACGCAACGCTCGACGCCCGCCGCCGGGCCTGGCAGCCGCGATCCACCGATTACGGCTCGGGTGCGCTCTGGAAATACGCGCAGACTGTCGGATCGGCCGAAAAGGGCGCCGTCACCCACCCGGGGGCCAAGGCGGAAACCCATGTCTACGCCGACCTTTGAGACGAGCAAGTCCGGCGAGTTGCCGAGGGATCGTCCGCATCGTTGGTAAAGCCGGCGCCGCCCGGTCGTATGCCGGCGATCCGGAGCGGCTGGCGGGCACCGGTTCTTCTTTGCTAGAACGCCAGCTCCGAGCCGAATGCTGGAGTTGTCGTATGGCGTCGACCATGTACACCATCCCCGATCGGCGCCTGCCGTTCTCGGCGGTGCTCGGCGAGAGTGTCGCTTGTGTTCTGGCGTTTCCGGTCGCGGCCCTTTTCGTCACGCCGGCCATGCTCGATGGCGAGGCGACCCAGGCGGTGCTGCCGATGCTGCCGATCGCGCTCTTGCTGCTCAACGCGCTGTTGATACTGCTCGATCCACCGGAACCCGGCGTCTGGAACGTCTCGCGGGCGATCGGCGCCGGGGTCTGGCGGGCGACTCTCCTGTTCATCGGTCTGCTCTGGACGCTGGTGCTCACCGGACAGGGCGGTGCCGTGCCGGTCGGGGTCTTCATCGTTGCCTGGGGGTGCCTCGTTGCCGCGAGCGCGATCCTGCGCACCTGGCGGCTGCTCGGCGCCCGGCGTATCCCCGTCTGAGCTTTACCTTCATCCGCACTCCTCCTAGACCGTCCGCACGATCGGATGGACGAGCTGAGACAGGATGCCGGCGATGGAGTGGTTTACCGAGACGTTGCACCAGAGCTGGCGACAGCAGCTCCAGGTCACCAAGGTGCTCTACCACGATCAGACCGAGCATCAGGATCTGATCCTCTTCGAGAGCCCGCAATGGGGCCGGGTGCTGGCGCTCGACGGGGTCGTCCAGACCACCACCGGCGACGAGTTCGCCTATCACGAGATGCTGGTCCATCCAGCACTTCTCGCGCACGGTCGTGCCCGCAGCGTCTGCATCGTCGGTGGCGGCGACGGCGGCACGTTGCGCGAGGTGGTCAAGCACAGCGCTGTCCAGCGGATCGTCAAGGCCGAGCTCGACCCCGGGGTCATCGAATTCTGCAAGAAGTTCCTGCCGACGCTGAGCAACGGCGCGTTCGACGATCCGAGGCTCGAGCTGAGCTTCGGTGATGCCGCCGAATTCATGGCGAAGGAGGGGGAGCGTTTCGACGTCATCCTCGTGGACTCGACCGATCCGATCGGTCCAGGTGCCGCTCTCTTCACGGAAGCCTTCTACCGCGACTGCAAGCGCCGGCTGAACGATGGCGGCATTCTCGTCACCCAGGCCGGCAATCCGGCCTTGGCCGCGCAGGAACTGGCCGACGTGATGGCGCGCAAGCGCGCGGCGGGCTTCGCCGATGTCGACTTTCTCTTGACCGTGGTGCCGACCTATGTCGGCGGTTTCATGGCCTTGGGCTGGGCCTCGGACGACACCACGCGACGGCGGGCCCGGGTCGACATGCTACGCTCGCGGCCGGTTCCGGAGGGCCTTCGCTATTACACCCCCGA
>JAABSG010000361.1 GCA_011390475.1 Geminicoccaceae bacterium
ATCTGCGAAGCAGATGCGGCCAGCAGGCGGCGGAGGGCGGCCAAGCCGCATCGCGACGTTCGCCACGTCTGCTCCGACCGTAGCGTCGGGCGAGCTTGGTCGACGCGCCGGTCTCGTCGATGACGATCAGACGCCCGACGCTCAGCGCGGCTTGCTCGGCGCGCCAGGCGTCACGCTGCTCGGCGATGTCCGGCCGATAGCCCGAGACTCGCCTCGACGCCATGCATTGCGAGCAGCCGAGCTCGCACCTCCTCCAACGTCATGTCCGGCCGCAGCACGACCTCGGCCAGGATCGCTTCGTGATAGGCCGCAAGCTCGAGTTCCTGCTGGTTGGGCTGCCGCCGGGCACAGGTCTCCCCGGTCAGTCACCTTCTCTTCAGCGCCTTGGAAATGAACCAAAGACTGACACCAAACCGCTCCACCGCAGTCTTCGCCGGCAGCCCGCCATCCACTGCCGTCAGCACGCGCTCCCGCAAATCCGCCGAACAACTCTGCCCCGAACGCCACGCCATCCCACCACGCCGATCCAATTCGACCGAGAAGCGTGAATCGCATCCTGTTGTAGATGGGAATCGGGAAAAGAGTCCGGTCAGCCTGAAGATGCTCTAATCATCGCCAGGAAACAACGTCGCATCGGCCGTTGATCCGGCCGCCGACAGGCGGCGATGGCGATGGTCAGGCGCTTTTCGCCAGTCTGCCGCGATGGCGGGCCATGAGCAGATCGGCCGCGGCGTCGGCGCCGAAGATGATCTCGACGATGCGCAGCTGATCCATCACCCGTTCCTCGTCGTCCGCACTGGCCCCGGCCTTGACGATGGCCCGTCGGTAGTCGTCGAGCGCGGACTTGACGACCAGGTCGATCTGACCGTTCAAGCCGAGCTGGCGCCCGGCCGCCCCCAGTTTGCGGGCAGCTCGGGCCGCAGCCTCGACCGCGAGGACGGTCGCCTCGTCGGTATCCGGCGAAGCCAGCGCCTTGAAGCCATCCAGGACCTCGCCGTAGACGACGTTCTGCAGGTGACCCTCGACCGCCTTGGCGGCCTTGTGGGCAATCTGCTTGAGAGCCGCGCGGTCGACCGGCAGGTCCGGTGGTCCTGCTTCCAAGGCACTCAGCGTGCCGACCAGCTGAACCATCTCGTCGGCGAGTGCGGTGGCCGGCTGGCGACCGGCGCGCCGCAGCTGCTCGGCCGCCTCGTCGAGTTCGGCCACGACCCGGCGGCCCGCATCGTTGGCAGCCGACAGCCGCAGCGCCGATGTTTTTCCGGCGCCCGCATGCAGCAGCACCTCCAGCATCGCCGCGGCATCGCCGAGCCGCTGTCCGAGCGCCTCGGCACCCAGGGACAGCGCCCGGCCGCCTTTGCCCTCGAGTTCCTGGAGGAAGGTCCCCATGCGCTCGAGCTGCGCCTCGTCGAGGTGCCTGAGCGGCTTTTCCGGCAACGCCAGGAAGAGAGCGGCGAGCATCGGGCCGATGCGCACGAGCTCGGCCGCGATCTCCAGCTGCTGGCGGCGATTGCGGCCCTTGCTGTCGCCGCCGGCAGGGCTCGGCGGCAGGGACCCGGCCAGCACCTCGGCAGACGCGGGCCAGAGCCGCTCACCGCAGCGCAGGATCATCGCCTTGTCGCGCATGGTACGGCCGGCGAGGCGTCCCTCGATCTCGCGCACGAGTTCCGGATCGAGACCGCTGATGACGGTTTGCTGGATCTCGCCCAGAAGATCGCGCGAGAGCCGCGGCGAGCCGGGACGCCAGGCCGCGGCCGGCACCAGCAGCTCCTCCAGGGGGAAGGTCAGCAGCCGCCGCAAGGTCAGCGGGCGTGGCGGCCGGAGCCGCTGCAGCCGGGGCCGCACCGGGGCCAAGAGATCATCGACCGCGCCGCGCTTCGGCAGCCGGTCGATCAAGGCCACGGTCTGCAACAGCTTGCGATCGGTGACATTGTGGAACAGGCCGGCAAGGTCGGCCCGGGCGAGCTTGCTCATGGTCGAGACCTCGCCAACCCAGCGGCATCACGCGGCGACCCCGGCTGCGCGCCGGCCACCGCGCCGAAACCGGGCCAGCCCAAGGGCCGATCCGGCGACAGGCCATCGCCGGAAGATCGACCGTCGGCTCGACGGCCGAGGCAGACGCGGATCATGCGGCGAGCCCTTTGGCTGTTTCGACCCGGGACGCATCGTCGAGCGAGAGCGAGCCGGAGCGCCAGTTCTCGTTGAGCTTGACCCAGCGGCGCTGGGTGAGCTGGCGGTGTGGCATGCTCTCGCTCTCGGTCTCGTTGAAGGCCTCTTTGGGCAATACCGGCACGAGGGTCTCGATCCGCCCGATCACCGCGCGCTGCGCCTCGCGATCGTCCTCGGAAGCGGCCTCCCACAAGGCGGCGATCTCGCCCCAACCGTCGAGCAGCCATTCGGGCATGGTGAGATCACGCATCAGGGATTTCTCGCGGGCCTTGAAGGTCGAGACGAGGCCGGCCATGTCGTCCGTATGGCTGCGCGCCCGGGCCAGGGCGGCATGCGCCTTGGCGACGGTAAACTCGGCGCAGCGGGCGATCAGCTCCACGCCCTTGGCCTGGTCGATGGCCTCGCCCTTGGACCAGTCGCGCAACGACGCCATCATCTGCTGCAGCCGCTCGATCGTGACGTCGTGGACCGCCTTGAAGGCCTCGCCGGCAACACCGATCGGGGCGATCGACGGACACATCTCCTCGACCACTTCCAGCATGGCATCCGGCTTCATGCCGAGCTTCTCCTCGTAGCGGGTGAGGTAGCGACGGGTAGTGGCCCGGGTTTCGCGGTTACCGAGATCGAGCCGGCGCCAGTCGACCTCGGCAAAGCCGGCCTGACGCAAGAGCCGGGTGATCAGCAGGAGATTGGTCAAGAGGTGCTCCTGCGCCTCGCGCGTCGCCGCGGCCTTGGCCGATTTGGCGGCGCCGCGCCCAGCCGCGCCGGTCGTCGCCGCCTGCCGGGCGGCGCGGCGAATGTCGCTCGGCGAGATCGCCGGCAGCTCGAGGAGGATGTCGAGCAGCAGCCGATCGTGCATCGAGGGGGTGGTGAAATCCTTCAAGGCCTTGAGCGGGAAGACGTAGCTGCCATCGGCGCCGGACGGGTTGGCGACGATCATCTCGGCCTGGCCGCCATCCCCCGGCCTGACCCGCGCCAGGGCGATCACCGGCGTCGTGAACGGCACCGTGACCCCGCGTTCGGCAAAGGTCGCGGGCTGCCATTTCGCGCGCGGGATCAAGGGCGGCT
>JAABSG010000362.1 GCA_011390475.1 Geminicoccaceae bacterium
GACCACGACGATGAGCGAGTTCGTGCTCGCCAACGTGTTCTACTACCATCGCGATTTCGACCGCTTCGCCATGCAGCAGGCGGCATCCCGCTGGGAACTCGTGCTGCCCCGGCCGGCGGCCAGCCGGACAGTGGGTGTCATGGGGCTCGGCGAGCTCGGCAGCGATGCGGCGCAGCTGCTGCGAGGCCACGGCTTTCGCGTCCGTGGCTGGAGCAGGTCCGAGCGCGAGCTCGACGGCATCGAGACGTTCGCCGGCGAGGCGGGGATGGCACCCTTCCTCAACGACAGCGAATTCCTCGTCTGCCTCCTGCCGCTCACCGCCGAGACCGAGGGCCTGCTCGACGCGCGGCTCTTCGCCGAGCTGCCCGCGGGTGCCGTGCTGATCCACGTCGGCCGTGGCCGCCAGTTGGTGCCCGAGGATCTGCTCGCCGCGCTCGACAGCGGCCATATGCGCGGCGCACTCCTCGACGTCACACCGGTCGAGCCGCTGCCCGCCGAGGATCCGCTCTGGCGGCACCCGGGTATCCGCATCACGCCGCATGCCGCATCCTATGCGCTGCCGGAGACGGCGGCCCTGACGATCGCCGCCAATATCGAGAATTTGCGTCAGGGACGAGCGCTCGCGGCCGTGGTCGATCGCCAGCGCGGCTACTGAGGGCCGCAACACCGCCAACGACAGCTCGGGAGACCGCCGGTCATGTCCGCCATCATCACCATCGCCCAGCAAAAGGGCGGCGCCGGCAAGACGACGCTCGCGGTCCAACTCGCCACGGCGATGCGCCAGGCGGGCCGAAGCGTCGCGGTGGTCGACATCGACCCGCAGGCGAGCCTGACCGCCTGGATGCGACTGCGTGAGCACGAGGCCAGGGAGGCGGCGGAAATCCGCTTCTCGATGGTCGGCGGCTGGCGGCTCGGGGTCGAGCTGGACCGCTTGAAGCGCGAGTGCGAGCGGATCATCGTCGACAGCCCGCCGCATGCCGAAAGCGATGCCAAGGGTGCGATCAAGGCGGCCGATCTGGTGCTGGTCCCCTGCCAGCCGAGCCCCTTGGACATCTGGGCGTCGAAGAGCACGCTGGATATCGCGATCAAGGACGGCAAGCCCGCGGCGCTGGTGCTCAACCGGGTGCCGCCCAGGGGCAAGAGCTTCGACGAGGCGCTGCAGTCTATTGCCGAGCGCGGCTACGAGGCGCTATCTGCGCGCCTCGGCAACCGGCAGGCCTTCATCACCAGCCTCGGCCGGGGCCTCGGCGTCGTCGAGAGCGAGCCCAGAAGCGCCGCGGCCCACGAGGTCGAGGCGCTGCTCGCCGAGGTCGAGACGCAGCTTCGCTAACCGTCAAGTCGGAGAGACCGCGCATGTCCGCGCCACCCACGGGCCGGGGCGAGCCGATCGAGGATCGCCGCCAGCTGGTCGAGTACATTGCCCAGGGCTCGAAGCCCAAGGACGCCTGGCGCATCGGCACCGAGCACGAGAAGTTCGGCTTTTGCCGGGATAGCCTGGCCCCCTTGCCCTACGAGGGCGGGCACGGCATCCGGGCCTTGCTCGAAGGGTTGAGTCAGAGCTTCGGTTGGGAGTTGGTGCTCGAGAACGATCAGCCGATCGCGCTGCAGGGCGACAGCTGCAACATCACCCTCGAGCCCGGCGGCCAGTTCGAGCTCTCCGGCGCTCCCTTGAAGCACATCCACCAGACCTGCAGCGAGGTGCACCAGCATCTGGCCCAGGTCCGCGAAGTCGCCGATCCGCTCGGCATCGGCATGCTGGGCATGGGCTTCCAGCCCAAATGGCGGCGCGACGAGATCCCCTGGATGCCCAAGGGCCGCTACGGGATCATGGGTCGCTACATGCCCGAGGTGGGCTCGCTCGGCCTCGACATGATGCTCAGGACCTGCACCATCCAGGTCAATCTCGACTATTCGAGCGAAGCCGACATGGTGAAGAAGTTTCGCGTCGGCCTGGCCTTGCAGCCGGTCGCCACGGCCCTTTTCGCCAACTCGCCCTTCACCGAGGGCCGGCTCAACGGCTTCGAGAGCTATCGCAGCCACATCTGGACCGACACTGACGCCGACCGTTGCGGCATCCTGCCCTTCGTCTTCGAGGACGGCATGGGCTTCGAGCGCTATGCCGATCACGTGCTCGATGTGCCGATGTACTTCGTCTATCGCGACGGCCGCTATATCGACGCCGCGGGCCAGTCCTTCCGCGACTTCCTCGATGGCCGCCTGCCGGCGCTGCCCGGCGAGAAGCCGACGATCAGCGACTGGCAGGACCACCTGACCACGCTCTTTCCCGAGGTGCGCTTGAAGCGTTTCCTCGAAATGCGCGGTGCGGATGGCGGCCCCTGGCGCCAGCTCTGCGCCTTGCCGGCGGTCTGGGTCGGCCTCCTCTACGACCAGACGGCCCTGGACGCCGCCTGGGATCTCTGCCGCGACTGGACGCTGGCGGAGCACGAGCATCTGCGCGCCGAAGTACCGCGCACGGGCCTGCAAACCCCGTTCCGCGGCGGCACCGTCCAGGACTTGGCGCTGCGCACCCTCGAGATCGCCGATGCCGGCTTGGCGGCCCGCAACGTCATGGACTGGGACGCCCGCGACGAGCGCAAATACCTCCACGCCCTCTGGGAAACCGCCAAGTCCGGGATCACGCCGGCTGCCGAGAAGCGTGAGCGCTTCGAAGGCGAGTGGCAGGGCTCGGTCGACCCGGTCTTCGCGGCCTATGCGTATTAGGCGCCTTGTGCAGACAAGACGTGCATACTGAAGGGCTGATTGTGAGTGGGACGAGCCCAAACGGCAGTTGACGCTCCGGCACGGGAAGATCGACTTCATCGACCTCATGGATGTGTTCGACGATCCGCGGCGTGGTGCGCCCGGACGTGCGGCGCAACTACGGCGAGGCGCGCTGGATAATCCTCTGCCCGCTGAACGGACGCCTTTATCCCATCACCTTTACGATGCGCGGCGAGGTCTACAGGATCATCTCGGCGCGCAGAGCGAACCGACGGGAGCAACGCAGTTATGAGCGAGAGCGAGCGGATCGTCAGCGCCACTAAGCTGAAGGACCGCCGGGTGCTGCTCGAGGAGCCGGATGGCAGCCTCCACTTCGCGGTGGGTCAAACCGACTGGGCCTTCGCCGACGCCACGACCGAGGAGGACATCGCCCGGCAGATCGCCGAGGACCCCGACGATCCGGCCAACGACCCGGGCTATCCGGACGATCCTGCGAAGTTCAGGG
>JAABSG010000363.1 GCA_011390475.1 Geminicoccaceae bacterium
GTGTTGAGCGAACGGAAAAAGAGCGGGTCGTTCCAGAGGTCTCGATAGTTCTGCAGGCCGACGAAGACCTGGTTGGTGAAGCGATAGAGGAAGACCTCGTGCAGGCTGTAGCGAAACGCCGTGGCCAGCGGAAAGCCGATGATCAAAACGAGGGCGGTGAGGCCCGGCAGAACGAACAGCCAGCCCCGCGTGAAACGCTGGGTCCCCATAAGATTGTCAGGCCCCGAAAGTGCAAGGAATACAGCTCACCGGCCGCGGCGGACAGCGCCGCGGCCGGTCCACGAAAGCAGGGTCGGATACCCCGGCTCAGTCGGCGTAGTAGCCGGCGCGCTCGAACTCGCGCTTCATCCGCTCGGCCCAGCGCTCTTGCGCCTGCTCGATGGTCAAATCACCGCTGACCACGTCGAGGGCGAAATCGCCGGTCCCCTGCCACAGCGCCGAGCCGTACTCGGGCACACCCTGCCGGATGAAGACCTCCTGCAGCCCCTGGCCCAAGGCCGGCACGAAGTCGGCATAGTAGGGATACTGGTTCAGGACTTCCGGATCTTTGTAATTGTCGGCGCGGGGGAAAGCCTGGGTGCGCAGCGCCCATTCCTGACTGTTCTCCTCGAGCAGCCATTGCAGGAACTTGAAGGCCTCTTCCTGCTTGGGCGTGTCGAAGATGGAGAGCCCGCCGCCGAGATAGGGCTTGCCCTGGGTGTAGCCGCCGAGATTGCCCTCGTACATCGGCAACGGCCGGTAGTGGTTGTTGCCGGCGGCCGGTCCGTCCGGGTCCTCGACCGTGTCGATGCCGAACTACCAAAGGGTCTTCATGGCGAGCCGGCCCTCGCGGTCGTATTCCAAGTGCTCGAGGAAGTCCCAGTTGACCGCTGCCGGCGGCACCACGTCCTCGACCATGTTCTTGAACAGGCCGATCGATTCGGCGACGATCGGATGCGTCACGTCGGGCTCGAAGTTCTCGTCCCAGCCCTCGATGCCGGCCGAATAGAGCATGACGATGTACGCCCGGGCGATGCCCGAGGGATGCCGCATCGAATCCGACCAGCCGTAGAGCGGCTGCTCGAGCAGCTCGCCCGCCACCGTCTCGCCGGCATTTCGGGTGAAGAACTGGGCAATCTCGTAGAGTTCCTGCCAGGTGTTCGGGTAGTCGAACTCGCGGCCGTATTCGGCCTCGAACGCCGCCCGCTCGTCGGGGTGCTCGAAGAAGTCCTTGCGGGCGATGAGGATGGGTGCGGTCGGCGTGTGCGGGATGGCGATGTACTCGCCCGGCCGGGTCGGGCTCGTCATGTGCGCCTCGACGACGAGCTCGGGATAGGCCGAAACGTCGAAGCCGTACTGCTCCATGAAGGGCGTCATGTCGATGACGTGCTCGTGAAAGCTGCCGAACCAGCCGGGGCTGTGATCGCCGATGTCGAAGAGGTCGGTGTTGCCGATGGCCTCGATCGCCATCCGGTCACGCAACTGATCGGGCGGCATCACCTCGGCGATCACCCGAACGCCGGTGAGCTCCTCGTAGAGCGGCGCGAAATACTCCATCACCGGTCCGGTGTGCGAGCCCGGATGCATGGCCCAGCGGAGCGTCGTGTCCTGAGCGGCCACGGTGCCGGCGAAAAGACAAAGCGAAGCGGCTCCGAGACCCGCCCTGACGGTCGTGCGCAGCATTATTGCGTACCTTCCCTGTTGTTCCGCTGTTGCGCGGCAGCTTATCCTGAAATCCTGCTTGCTTTGCGGGTAGCGCTCTCGGTTGCCGGCCCAACGTCGATGATCAAACGCGCCCTAGCCTTGCCTCGAACGGAATGCCATCTAGGATGTCACGCATGGCAACCTCTGAAGCAAACCCTGACCACTTGCTCTCGACCCGGCAAAAAATGATGCACCGGGCACGGAGAGCCTTTTTCGTGCTGCGGCATTGGCTCGCCATCTTGGGCCGTGCGGCCAAGCGAATGTCGGACGAGGACGGCTTCATGGTGGCCGGCCACATGTCCTTCACGGCGATCCTCGCGATCTTTCCGTTTTTGATCTTCTTGGCCTCGATCCTCAGTTTTCTCGGCAGCGAGGAGGACCTCGAGCGGATCGTCGATCTGATGTTCGAGACCATGCCGGCCGAGGTCGCCGAGACGCTCGAGCCCGCCGTTGCGGAGGTGGTGATCGGCCAGCATTCCGGTTTTCTCACCTTGGGCATCCTGGCCACGCTCTGGGCCGCCGCCAACGGTGTCGAAGCCATCCGGCTCGCCTTCAATCGCGCCTACCGGGTCGAAAACCTGAAACCGTTCTGGTATCGCCGGCTGCAGAACTTCGTCTTCGTCGTGTTGTTGGCGCTGATGGTGCCGTTGATGTCGTTCCTCATCGTCCTCGCCCCGTTGCTGTGGCGAGCGCTGAGCGTCTGGGTCGATCTCGGCTTCACCTTCCAGTTGTTTTTCACCGTGGTGCGCTACGGTATCGCCGTGCTGGCCCTCTTCGTCACGCTGATGGCGATGCACCGCTTTTTGCCGAACAACGGCCACCGCCTGACCAGTATCCTGCCCGGCGTTATCCTGACCGTGGTGTTGTTCGTCATCGCCGGCACCGGTTTCTCGTATTATCTCGCCAACTTCGCCGACTACAGCGTCACCTATGGCAGCATGGCGAGCATCGTCATCGCACTTTTGTTCTTTTATATGACATCAGTCATCGTCGTGCTCGGCGCTTATGTAAATGCCAGCCAGCGACGGACTAAAGCCGCAGCCGAATCCAGACGCGGATCGAAACCTGAATTGACCGATTGAACGACACACGAAAGTACGCTAGTTTCTCTCCGGTGTTTCAAGTCGATTTGTCGGGCATTGTTCGTGGCGATGCCAGCGTAATCCGGGCCAGCGTAAGCCGGGCCAGTGAAACTGCGGAGCGTGCGATGACTGTTTGCACGAATAACGACAGGGCCGAACTCGGCCTCGAGTCACAAACGGTTGCG
This sequence comes from Geminicoccaceae bacterium, assembly GCA_011390475.1. Lineage (GTDB taxonomy): Bacteria > Pseudomonadota > Alphaproteobacteria > Geminicoccales > Geminicoccaceae > SLRI01. The sequence continues at coordinate 2,951 of JAABSG010000363.1, forward strand.
GGACCGGCCTTGCCGCGCGCCGTCGATTACCCGTTTTTGGCGCCGCTCGAGAGCTACGTCTTTGCGCTGGACCAGAGCGCACCGGCATTTTCGATCGACGATCGCCGGCCGGTGCTGGCCCTGGGCTCCAACGCGGCACCGCAACAGCTAGGCCGCAAATTCGCGGAAATTCCAGGGCACATTCCGGTCAGTCGTGCGGTGTTGTTCGATCACACCGTGGTCTATTCCGCCCATTTCACCCGTTACGGCTCCCTGCCCGCCACCCTGCA
>JAABSG010000364.1 GCA_011390475.1 Geminicoccaceae bacterium
GCTTCACCAACACCGGCGGCGACACGGACGACCTCTTCGTCGAGCGCCTCGATCCCCTGGACGCGAACCGCTACCTGACGCCGGAGGGCTCGGCCCCCTTCGCGATCAGGGAAGAGGTGATCCGCCTCAAGGGTGCCGAGCCCGTGACCCACATCGTCCGCGAGACCCGCAATGGCCCGGTGCTCTCCGATATCCTGCCCGGTGCCGCCGAACTCGCCGGCACCGGCCACGTCATCGCCCTCCGCTGGACGGCACTCCAGCCCGAGGACCGCACCGTCGAGGCCGGCATGGGTCTCGCCCGAGCCACCGGTTGGCCAGACTTCGAGGCGGCGATCGGCCACTTCTTCAGCCCGACGCAGAACGCGCTCTACGCCGATGCCGACGGCGGGATCGGGGTCGCGCTCGCCGGTCGCCTGCCGCTGCGCCGGAGCGGCGACGGCAGCCTGCCGCAGCCGGGCTGGACGGGGGAGCACGACTGGCTGGGCCTGCTGCCGCCGGCCGCCAATCCGCGGGCCCGGGATCCGGCCGAGGGCTATCTGCTGAATGCCAATAACCGCCTGGTCGGCCCCGACTTCCCGCATCACGTGACCCGCGACTGGAACGACGATCTGCGCGCCCGGCGGATCGACGCCGTCCTCGGCACGGCCACCCAGGCCGGCGAGGTGCTCGATGTCGAGGCGATGCGGCGGCTGCAGAACGATCAACGCTCGACCATGGCGCTCGATTTTCTGCCGCTGCTCCGGGCGATCGATCCGACGGCCATCGATGCTGACGACGAGGCTGACAGCGAGGCCCGGGCGATCCTCGCTGCCATGACCGCCTGGGACGGCGAGAGCGCTGCCGACCGGCCGGAGCCCTTGATCTTTCAGGCCTGGTATCGGGCCCTGGTCCGTCACGTCCTCGAGGACGAACTGGGTGAGCGATTCGCCGCCTATCGGGGCATCCGCAGCGACGCGATGCGCCACATCATCGAGAACGCGCCCGAATGGTGCGACGACACGAGCCTGTCCGACAGCGTCCAGACCTGCTCGGACATGGCGGCGCGGGCCCTGGCCACCACCCTCGACGAGCTGCGCGGAAGCGAGGGCGGCGACTGGCGCGAGTGGCGCTGGGGCGAGGCTAGCCGGGTACGCATGGCGCATCGCCCGTTGGACGCGATCTTCGGCCTGCGGCGCCTGTTTTCGCTCGAGACGCAGGGCGGCGGCGATGCCGGGACGGTGGCCGTCGCCCGCTATGCGCACGAGGCGCCCTATACGACGGTTATGGCCGCCAGCCTCCGCCTGGTGGCGGATCTCGGTGAATCGGCCACCTTGCACGCGATCTTGCCCGCCGGGCAGTCCGGCCATTTCCTCTCGCCGCATTTCCGGGATCAAAAGGCGGCATGGCGTGATGGCCGCCTGCATCGCATGGCCATCGCCGATAGCGCGAGGGAAGCTGGTCACATTTTGACCCTCCTGCCGGCCGATTGAACGCCATAGGCGAGCGGCGAGGTGTACAGCCCTTTCGAGATTCGCTCGAATAAGCTAAGAGTTTCGCTCGTAGCCTGCCGATTGCGAGAACTGGGAGACAGGTCGATGGAGGTGCGGGATGCAGCCGGGTGAGCTCAGGAGCTTCGGCCAGCGGCTGCGCGCGCTGCGGCTCGGGCTCGAGCTCAGCCAGGCCGAGCTGGCAAGGCGGATCGGCCGCCACCAGACGGCGATCGGGCCTTACGAGCGCGACGAGTACATGCCGAGCCGCGACGTCGTCGAGAAGCTCGCGCAGGCGCTGGAGACCAGCCCCGAGTATCTGCAGTTCGGCCGCAGCCCGTATCGCAGCAGTCTGCCCCGGCTCGGCCGGCTCGAGGCCACCGGGCAGCTCGACCAGAGCGGGCGTATGCCGGCCCTGGCGTTGGCCGAGGAGCGGCTGGTGGTCATGACGCTCGAGGACGACGCCATGCTGCCGGTGTTCCGCCCCGGCCAGACGATCCTCGTCGCCCGCGCGGCGGCGCCCGAAATGGCGCCCCTGGTCGGCCGCCACGTGGTCGCCGAGCTCGCCTGCGGCCGGCAGTTCCTGCGGCGGTTGATGCCGGCCGTCGAGCCCGGCAGCTATCTCCTCACGGCCTATCAGGCGCCGCCTCTGGGCCCCCTGAAACCGGTCGCCGTGCGGCTCGTGATGGGCCATTTGGAGGCCGAGGCCTGCCTCGGTGATCGATACGGGAATAGCTCTTGAGGTTGATGAGAAATACACGTTTCTCTGGAAGTTTAAAATATGCCGGGTATTTTAGCTAAATAAGATTTGTCTGGGGGTTGCGACGCGCCGTGCAACTGCTGCGTTCGCAACGCGAAGGGATTGGGAACATGATGAACCAGGTCGCCAGCAAGACCTTGGGCAAAGGTACCGGTGGGCGCAGTCGTGCCCTGGACGTCGACCACTATGTCAGCCTGCGCATCCGCCAGCGGCGCATCATGTTGGGCCTGACCCAGCAGCAAATGGCCGAGCTGATCGGGGTCACCTACCAGCAGGCGCACAAATACGAAACGGGCATCAACCGCATCTCCGCCGGCCGGCTCTACCAGATCGCCCAGGCCCTGGGCGTCGAGATCGGCTATTTCTTCGACGACATCGAGCCCGACCAGCAGGCCCGGGTGAAGTCGACCGAGATGATGCCACAGCAGCGCATGCTGCTCGAGCTCGCGCGCAATTTCGCTGCGATCGGCAGCCGCAAGCATCAGGACGCGATCTGCAATCTCGCCCGCGTCCTCGCCAGCGGCGATCGGGCCACCGGCGACCGCGCCAGCAGCTGACGAGCGTCCCCCGCCGGTCACTACCGGCGGCCGGCGGCGGTAATCCTTTGTTAAGGAACGGCTGCGATGATGGGCCCGCACCTGAAGGCCCAGCAGAGGAGCAGCCGATGCAACGCGCCCCCAATGGCGAAGGAATCCGGTCGATGCAGCGGCCGACCGCCACGCGAGCGCTGGCCCTGGTGGTCGGCTCTGCCCTGGCGCTTGCCGTCGTCTCCGTCAACCTACCCGATCTCGGCCCCGCCAGCGCCTGGGCCAAGGGTGGCAACGGCGGTGGTGGCGGCAACAGTGGTGGCGGTGGCAACGGTGGTGGCGGCGGCAATGGTGGAAACGGTGGCCATGCCGGGGGTGGCCGCGGCGGCGACAATGGTGGCGGATTCGGCGGCGGCGGATTCGGCGGCGGCGGATTCGGCGCTGGCGGGTTCAGTGGTGGTGGTT
>JAABSG010000365.1 GCA_011390475.1 Geminicoccaceae bacterium
CCATCCGCCTTCTTGTAGAGCCGGGCATCGGGATCGGCGGTCGACGCGTGCGTCTCGTTGGAGCGCTTCTGCCTGTGAAACTCCCGCTCGGCGTTGCGCCCGGCGTCAGGCCGTCGCCACCGGGCGCGTCTTTTGGCTCGAGCTCTTCATCGACGCCCATCGATGGCCAGGAGGCCATCGATCCGATCTCCGAAGGAGACGCGGCCAGTAGGCCGCGGAGGGCGTCGATCAGCGTGCCGTCGACCGAGAAGTGATCGCGGCTCATCTGCCGCCGGACCTCGGGATGGTTGACCACGCCGGCCAGCAGCTCCGCTGCCGCAGCCATCTCGAGAAACCGGTCGCGGTTCTTGGCGAAGGTCGACGCGTTCCAAACCGCATCGTCGATGCCGAGCCCGACGAACCAGCGAAACAGCAGGTCGAAGTCGATCCGATCGACCAGCTGACGCTCGGAGCGGATCGTGTAGAGGGCCTGCAGCAACAGCGCCCGCAGCAGCTTCTCCGGCGCGATCGACGGCCGGCCGATCGGCGCGTAGGCGGCAGCGAATTGCCGCGACATGCCGGCCAGCACGGCATCGGCGATCCGCCGGATCACCCGCGCCTCGAGGTCGACATACGAAAACAGGCTGCCGTTCCGAGCGTCCACGCCGCGCATCGTGCCCGCCGCCGTTCGAGGACAGCGAATCACCAAAGCCCGCACACCGCCAGGCCTTTTTCAGCAGCCTGTTAGGCGGTGGAGAATTCACCACAAAAAGCTTCCGCAGTTTTCTTGTGCGATTCCCCTGCAGCAAAAGGCATTGGTCTGGGCTTCCTCGCGCGCTACTCATGGGGCTCTTCCGCCTTGGCGAGACGTCGTGTCGTTCAATCATTCCCTCTCCGCTCGGTCCGCCCCACCCGCCGCGATCACCATCGGGCTTTCGGATCTGAAGATCCTGCGCCGCGTCATCGCCATGGCGCTTCGCTATCGCCGAGGCATGGCGGTCGCCCTGGTCACCACCATCATAGCCGCCCTCTTTCAGCTGATGATCCCGCAATATCTGGGTCAGGCGGTCGATTCCGCTCAAGGCCTGCTCGGCGACGGCGATCCGGCGGCGGCGCGGGCCGCCCTCTGGCAGACCGCGTTCCTGTTGCTCGGGGCCAGCATCCTGCGCGGCCTCTTCACCATGTGGCACAACTACCAGGGCGAGGCGGTTGGCCAGCGCATCGCCTACGACCTGCGCATGGCGTACTACGCCCAGCTGCAGCGCTTGAGCTTCGGCTTTCACGATCAGACGCACACCGGCGAGCTGGTCACCCGGGGCATGCTCGACATCGAGGGCATCCGCATGGTGATCAATGCCGGGATCATGCGGCTGGTGCTGATCGCGTTCCTGCTCGGCATCGGTGCCGTGCTGCTGCTCCGCCAGGACGTGCTGCTCGGCCTGATCGCACTCAGCTTCGTCCCGTTCGCCGCCTGGCGGTCGATCGTCGCCCGGCTCAGGCTGCGGGCGAGCTGGCTGGCGCTGCAGGAGAAGATGGGTGTGCTCACCCGGGTCATGGAGGAGAACCTCGGCGGCATCCGGGTGGTCCGCGCCTTCGCGGCCCAGCCGCACGAGCTGGCCAAGTTCGACGAGGTGTCCGAGGAGACGCTGACCCTGGCCGATCGGCGGATCGACATCCGGGTGCGCAACACCGCCGCCATGACCTATGCCTTCTTCATCGCCATGGGGCTCCTGCTCTGGGTCGGCGGCGGCAAGGTGCTGGCCGGCGAGATCAGCGTCGGCATGCTCGCCGAATACCTCGCCTTCATGGCGATCCTGCAGATGCCGGTCCGCCAGCTCGGCATGACGGTCAACGCTTTCGCCCGGGCATCGATGTCCGGCGGCCGGCTCTTCGAGATCCTGGATCGCGAACCCGAGATCGCCGACCGGCCGGGGGCCGAGGACCTCGAAATATCCGATGCGGCGCTCCGCTTCGAGCACGTCTCGTTTGCCTACGAGGGCAGCGCTGCCAGAGGCGAGCCGGCGCTGGTGACACTCCACGACATCAGCTTCGAGGTCAAAGCCGGACAGACGCTCGGCATCGTCGGCCCACCCGGCAGCGGCAAGTCGACCATCGCGCATTTGATCCCGCGCTACTACGACGTGGGTGCGGGGCGGATCACCATCGACAGTCAGGACGTGCGCGAGGTGACCCTGGCCTCGCTCCGCCGGGCGGTCAGCCTGGTGCAGCAGGACACCTTCCTGTTCACGGCCTCGATCGAGAACAATGTCGCCTATGGCGACCCCTGGGCAGAGCGTGAGCGCATCGCCCAATCGAGCGAGACGGCCCGGCTGCACGACTATATCGCGGGTCTGCCCCGGGGCTACGAGACGCTGGTCGGCGAGCGCGGCGTGTCGCTATCGGGCGGCCAGCGCCAGCGCCTCTCGATCGCAAGGAGCATCCTCGTCGAGGCCCACATCCTGGTATTCGACGATTCGACCGCCGCCGTCGATGCCGCCACCGAGCAAGGGATCAGGGAGGCGTTGCGCAGCCAGAGCGCCGGGCGGGCGACGATCATCATCGCCCACCGCCTGGGCTCGCTGATGAATGCCGACGAGATCGTCTTTCTCGAGGAAGGCCGGATCGTCGAGCGCGGCAGCCACGCGGCGCTCATGGCACTGGGCGGCCGCTACGCCAGCCTCTATCGGCTGCAGAGTGTCGGCAACGAACCCAGCGACGCCGACGCCGAGACCGATCGGGAGGGTGAGCGATGAGCGCCACCCGCACCGCCGGACAGCCCGGCCCGCGCCCAGAGGAGAAAGCCGCGCGGCCGCCGCATGCCGTGGTGGGCTCGCAGATCAACAGCGAAGAGGCGATCTTTGGCTCGTTCGACGGGCAGATCATGCGCCGCTTCTGGCACTTCGTGAGCCCCTACAGGCGCCAGCTCTACTGGGCGCTCGCGGCCGTTCTCGTCTTCACAGCCAGCCAGATCGCCATCCCGCTGATCATCCGTGCCGTGGTGGACCTGGCGCTTGTCGATGCCGATGCCGTCGGGGCTACACCCCCGGAGCGCCTGCTGCTGATCGGCGTCGGGTTCTTCTTCGCCATCGTCTCTTTCAACTTCCTGGCCAATCTGGTCCAGGAGACGCTGGTCGCCCGCATGGCCGAGCGGCTCCTGGTCAATCTCCGCCGCGCCATGTTCGCCTATCTGCAACGGGTCTCGCTCTCCTTCATGGACAAGACCGAGGTCGGCC
>JAABSG010000366.1 GCA_011390475.1 Geminicoccaceae bacterium
AGACGCCGGTATTGGCGGCGAGGAGGGTTTTGGTCAGCCAGACGGCGTTCTTGGGCGCGATCAGGTAGTTGCATTTCAAGAGGATGCGTTGCTGGTCGTTCGGGTTGTAGTCGCCTTCGACCCAGTGCAGTTCCTTGTGGAAGTCGAGGAGGCCGAATTCGTAGGTGGTGAAGGCTTTTTCGATCTTGCTGTCGGCGAAGACGACTTTGTAGGTGGCGTCTGATTGGAGGTAGATCAGGGCGCGGACCACCGCACCCACGGGCATGAAGCGGAGATTGCCGTCGTAGTGCTTGTCGAAGAGGCCCTGATCGCCGCCCCGATCCTTGTTGTAGTGGGAGATGTAGAGCTCGTCCGTGTTCTTCATCGCGGTGATGACCGAGCCCGGATCGAATTGTTCCAGGATGCGGCCGCGGATGACGTCGCTGTCGCGGAGCCGGTCGATCTCGGCTCTGACCTCGGCCGGCAGGGTGCGGAGATAGACGTGCTTCGACGGGCGCTGCTGCAGCTCTTGGGCGTAACGCTGCTCGATCCAGCGGGTCAGCCCGTCGATCACCTTGCGGGTGCGTGGATCGTCGAAGCGACCGACCTGGGCGCGAAAGTGCCGCGTCGCCGGGGCCCGCCGCTGGGGGCCGCTATCGCTTGCCGTGATGTCCGCCGTCCTGCTCATCCGCTCTTCTCCTCTCGACCGCTGTGTTGGGCCAGGCATAGGCCGCGAGCAGGACGACGCCGTAGCCCAGGGTGGCCAGGGCGACGCCTGCCGCAAAGACGATCCCGCCGCCGGCGAGGCCGGCGAGCAGGGCGCCCACGGCCACCAACCCGGCGCCGGCCGGCCAGGCGGTGAGCCAGGGCTGCCCGGCGATTGCCGCCGGTCGCGCCAGTTTTTTCGGCCGCGCGCGGGCTTCCATCACCAGGATGGCGAGGTTGAGGATCACGTGCGCCACGGCCAGAGGCCACCAATCCGCCCTGAATTCGGCATTGAGCAGAGTGCCGGTGAAGGCCACGGCGTTGCCCGTGAGCATCGGATGCGACAGCACCGAGTAGGGAAAGGAGGTGATCCGCTCGGGTGGCAGGCTGGCCAGTTCGTAGCCGTAATAGGTGCGGTCGGTGCCCAGCGCCCTGGCCGCCGATAGGTTGAAGAGGAGGCCCACGCCGACGAACAGGAGCGACAGCAGGTCCGGCATCACGGTCAGATAGACCGCCGCGAACGCCGCGAGCGAGACCCCCTTCATCAAGACGGCGTCGCGCTCGAAGACGGGCAGCGGCACCGCCCGCAGGACGAAGGCGAGGGCATAGATCAGGTAGTGCCAGAAGCTCAGGCCGTAGACGACGACGGTCCACTGCCCGGCCAGCATACCGATGCCGAGCACGACCATCAGGACGAAAACGACACCGACCGGCAAGGACGGGCTTGCCGTCAAGCCGTCGCGCAGGTGGCGACCGAGGGAATCTGCGAGGGCCACGCGACGTTCCTCCAAGGCTGGTTTCGCGACCCCGCTGCTATACGACATTCCCCGCCTGTTGCCTTCAGCTGCACCTCGTCGGTCAGCGGTGTTCAACCACGAAACTGTTGCGGTCGTGTGGCAGCGGCGATTGACGGGATGTGGCAAGGCGCCTGCGACGTGGCCGAGCCGATCGCCGGCACACGAATGATCCGCCCCGGGTTGCGATCACGGCAACTCGAGATGCCGCGGCGCGCTTCCTGTTTCTTCACCGTATTTTAAGGACTCGGTGGCAGAGTGGCCTCGATCCGGTCGATCATGTAGGCGAAAAAGGGATTCGAGGCCATGCGCAGGAGGGCGTCGATGCTGACGACGAGGATGCCGCGTTCGCCGCGGGTGGCGAGTGAGCCGAGGCTGAGGCCGAATTCGGCATAAGGGTCGGGACGGAGGCCGTAGAGACTGTCGGTCATGGGGAACGGGACGGCGACGTGGGAGAGTGAGAAGACGTCGGGGGGATAGAAGAGGCCCAGCGGCTCGGTCGTGGTTTCGCTGGTGGAGCCGGCCTCGGTGATCCGCGCCACCACCTCGAGGCGGTCGGGGTCGACGTTGGTGATGATGGTGGTCTTGAAGCCCCGAGGCGTGGCTGGCAGGAGGCGGGTGAGGACGGTTTCGGGATCGGCGCGCAGGAGGGGGCCGAATTTGGTGCTGCGGTTGGCATCGAAGAGGACGATTTCGCTTCGGCCCTCGGGCAGGCGGGCGTGCAGCGTGTTGACGACGGCGTTCGTGCTGACGGTGAAGTCGACGACGGACTGGAAGGTGAGCACCGGCGGCAGGTCGCCGAGGCGTCCGGCTTCCTCGTGGCGGCGGAGGTCGGCCTGAAGCGCCATGGTGACCAGGTGGGATTGGCGGGCACCATTGACCGGAAAGGAGTTGTACTTGAAGGGATTGAATTCCGGGATGATGGCGATCCAGGCGGCCTTGGCCCAGCGTGGAAAGACGGCCGGCCAGCCGGCGATGCCGGCGAACCTGGCGAAGGCGGTGATGCCGACCATGGGCGAGACGAGGATCAGCTGATCGGCCTGGCGGAGATCGGAGCGGTCGATGGCCTCCATGGCGTATTTGAGTGCCAAGGCACCGCCGTTGGAGAAGCCCACGATGTGCAGCGGCTTGTCCGGGCCGGCGCGGTGCTCGGCCTCGCGGACGGCGAGCCGGGTGGCGGCGGTCCATTCGTCCCATTCGACCGTCAAGAGGCCGGCCGGGACGGTGCCGTGGCCGGGCAGGCGGATGGCGACGACGCTGAAACCCCGCGCCTGATAGCGTTCGGCCACGTGGCGGAGACTGTAGGGCGAATCGGTGAGGCCGTGGAGGAGGACGACGGCGCCCTGGGGCTGGCCTTCGGGGTCGAGCGTGTAGGAGCGGTTCCAGTCCTGGGCGAAGCTGCCGGGATAGAGCGGGCTCGCGCTGAAGTAGCGGTTGAAGGGGACCTGGTCTTCGGGCTCGATCTCTCGTGAGACCTCGCGCACCAGGCCCTCGAACAGGCCGGCCTCATGATCGAGGTAGTCGGTCCAGCTCGCGGCATCCAGCGCGTCGACCTCGAGTTCCTCGGGGATATAGGTGTGCCAGACCTCGAGCGGCGGGCCGCGCTGGGTGTCCCAGGCGCGGATGCCGAGGAAGGTGAAGAGCGCCACGAGCACCAGCAGGAGCCCGCGCCGGCTCCATGTCCAGGCCTGTCTCAGCACCATCCGGAGGCGCT
>JAABSG010000367.1 GCA_011390475.1 Geminicoccaceae bacterium
ATTCGGCTGCGGCCCAGTGCACGAAGACCCGCTTGAAGGCCTTCGACGGCGTGAGAGGGATGCCGCCATGCTCCCCCATCCAGGCGAAGGTCTTCTCCAGCCCCCGGACCATGGGCGAGTGCGCGAGGGCCGGATCGGCATCGTCGAGTTCGCGCACTCCGATCATTCCGGCTTGGGCTTCAGGCTGGGGTCCTGCCGCGCAAGATCGGCCATGGCCTTGCTGAAGAGATGCCGCGGGATATTGGCCAGAGCGAAGCGCTTCTTGTCCGATGGAGCCTCATCATGAGGCGCCTCGATCACCAGCTCGACGTGATCGGTGTTGGCAAACAGCTCGACCGTGATGTCGGCCTCCTCGAAATCGACCTCGTGACGGCGCCCGTTGTTGCCGCGAATGATGACGTGAGCCACTGCTATATCTCCCTTGCAAACCAGCGGATGCGGCCGACGATGTGAATCTCGTCGGCCGTGCGTTCGTACGGACTATAGAATCCATTGTCGGAAATCACACGCACAGCGGGCGGATCGCTGTTGGGGATGTGCTCGAGCCGCTTGGCCACGAGCCCAATGCCGTCGTCCAGAACGAAGATGCCGGGCGGGTTGGGCGCGCGGCGGGCCATGTCGACCAACACGGCGTCACCGTCGAGGAGCGTGGGCGCCATGCTGTCGCCTTCCACATGCATGATCCGCAGCTGTGAGGGACTGGCTTTCAGGCTGTGGCGGATCCAGGACCGCCGGAAGTGATAGGCGCGGTCTGCCGTCTCCTCGTGCTCCTCGACCACGGCGCCGCCTCCCATGGACGGCCGCGGGCTGGCATGCGCGATGGACACGAAGACTTCGTCGGGGCTTTCGATGAACGGTGACGTGCCTTCTACATTCCCGATCCCGTGGATCAGCCAATCACGGTCTACCTTCAGTACCTCTGCGACCGCGCCCAGCTTTTCCATACCGGGGCGTGCCGAGCGGCCGCGCAGGATATCGTAGACGAAGGAGCGGTTGACGCCGGCCATCTCGGCGACATGCGCGGGGCTGAGGCCGAGCTGCTGGGCCCGGGCCCTGAGACGGTCGGCAAGGGTGTGATGCTCGGCCATGTTGTCCCCAACAAGACTGTGGATAGAAAAGGATAAAACAGGATTGATCGGACGGCGTCAACCCAATAAGAACATAAGGTAAACATTCTACACGGGAATCGGCGGGAGGGCAGGGAATGCACATCGAGAAATCGTATTTCACGCTCCCCGAGGTGCTCGATCGCTGGCAGATCACCGAAGCCGATCTGATCTACCTCGCTGAGAATGACCAGCTGCGGCTGTCGGTGCGCGTCTTCGGCGTTCCGATGGAGTTCGGCGACATCGAGGAGACTCCGCACGGTGAAGCGTTCCGGATACCGTGGGAGCAGGCGCGCTATAGCGGGCTGCTGGATCTGCATGCCTGCGATGTCTTCCAGCTTTTCCGGTGCGGCGAGCTTCATCTGAATGCGTTTCGCGCGTCGCGTGCGGATTATGCCACGACACTGGATGATGCTCAGTCGGTCTTTGTGCTGATAGGCGATTTGCTGCTGAAACGTGAGGAACGTGATCGGTTCGAGATCGCGACCGGCTTCTCGGGCGGCGATCATGCGGACGAAGCGCCCACTTTCATCCACTCGGCGGACTATCAGGAGGTGCGCTGCAACGGTGACCGCTTCAAGCTTGGACCGATCCAGGCGGACGTGGTTCGCGCGCTTCACGACGCCGCTCTGGCCGGCGAGCCCTGGCAGAATGGCAAGGCGATCCTCTACGGGGCCGGCTCGAGGAGCCTGCGCATGGCCGATGTGTTCAAGTCGCAGGCGAACTGGCGGCGACTCATCCGCTCGGATCGCCGCGGCGGCTACCGTCTCAACATCGACTGAATCGCCACCGCTCCGCGTCCGCTGGGGGATCGTGAAGGGGATGGGTGGGGGATGGAGGGGGATGAGATCATCCGATCGACGGCCCCGCCCTTGTCCTGCAAGGACTTTCTGATCCCCCACCGCATCCCCCGCCAGTCCTGACGACATCCCACATCGGAAACGGGCAAGGTCTCCTCAACGCCGCATGAGAGGAGACACCGAGGATGCAGAGGCATTGCATGAATCAGAAGGAGCTGGCCCGGCGCTGGGGGATGTCCCACCGGACGCTGGAGCGCTGGCGCTACACGGGACAGGGGCCCGTTTTTCTCAAGCTGGGCGGGCGGGTTGTCTACCGGCTTGTTGACGTGGAGGCATTTGAGCAGAGCCAGCTTCAGCGTGCCCTGACGATCCGCAACGCGGTCGCACGGGCCCAGCAGGCGCCACGGCGGCTCACGGCCGATCCGGTGCGTGCCAGCAGCCAATCCGCCGCCGTCCGGCGCACGCCGCGGGCATGCTGATGAGGACCGCATCCCATAACAACCAGCAAGCGGCCGCGCCGCACCTTACCGATATCGACCTCTATGCGTGGATCTCGCAGGCAGAGCCGGGTGAGGCCCTGATCTATCACCGCGGCTTTCTTGTGGTCGATGCGGACAAGGCGCTCTCGACGCTGCCAACAGACCGGCGACAGGCGCTGCGCGGCGTGGCGGATGCCGCGTTTCACGCGGCGAAACAGGGCCTCGTGCATCTGGTGCAGGAGCGGCTGGAGATGGACCGCTTCGCCTATATCGCCATCGCCAGGCCCAGACCGAAGGCCGCCGCCGCGTCGCTGTCCGCGCTGCTGCTCGAGGCGCGGGCAGCGTGACACCTTCATCCATCCAGACCCAACCCGCAAATCAAGGAGGCACAGCCATGCCATTTCCAGACAACACTCCCACGCCTGATGATCTGCCGGACCTCGGCGTCCAGGACATCGCGCAGCTGCCGGTCGAACTGCTCGCCATCCTGCAGCACGAGATCGACGCACGCCTCAAGCGCGACAAGGCCGCCAAGACCCGTCTCGATGGCGCGTTGAGCGTGCGCTACGCCGAGCGCGCCGCGGAGGAGCGGCAGGCCCGCGGCAAGGACACCGGCACCGTCAGGTTCGATGATGGTGATTTCACCATCGTCGCCGACCTGCCCAAGCGGGTGGAATGGGATCAGTCGCACCTGGCCGCGGTGGTCGCGCGCATGCGCGCCACCGGTGACGATCCCGCCCAGTATGTCGACATCGCGATCAAGGTGCCCGAGCGCAAGTACGCGGCCTGGCCCGAC
>JAABSG010000368.1 GCA_011390475.1 Geminicoccaceae bacterium
CCGGAATCCGCGAGCACCACTAGCCTTGCCGGCATCGCTGCCGGCATCCTCGAGTCACCCCCCCAAAAAAATCCCGAGGGGGCGTGTGGGGGAAATCATTTCCCCCACACTTCTTCTACCTTACGCCGCCACGCCTTTCTCTTCGAGCATCGCCTGCAACTCCCCGCTCTCCGCCATCTCGCGGACGATGTCGAAGCCGCCGACGAACTCGCCCTTGACATAGAGCTGCGGGATGGTCGGCCAGTTCGAGTAGCTCTTGATGCCCTCGCGGATGTCCTGGTCGTCCAGGACGTTATAGGCCTGGAACTTGACGTCGAGCTGGCTCAGCACTTGGACGACGCCGGCCGAAAAGCCGCACATCGGGAAGACCGGCGTGCCCTTCATGTAGAGGACCACGTCGTCCTTCTTGATCTGCTCGTCGATGGTGGCGTGGATCGGCTCGGCCATGGGATGTCTCCAAAAAACGCGATCGTGAAGGGGGTCAGTTGGGCGTCTTCGTGGTTAACGCAAGGGCGTGCAACGTGCCGCCCATGCGGCCGCCCAGGGCCTCGTAGACGAGCTGATGCTGACGCACCCGCGGCATGCCGGCGAACGCCTCGGAGACCACCGTCGCCCGATAATGATCACCGTCGCCGGCGAGGTCGTCGATCGACACCTCGGCATCCGGCAAGGCCGCCTTGATCGCCTGCTCGATCTCCGTGGCACTCATCGGCATCAGCCGCTCCTCCTGAAAATACTCAGCTGTTGGCCATGTAGGTCGGCAACCAGCCCTCGGCCTGCCGCCGCAACCTCTCGAGCGATATGGCGGGTGCGCTCCCCAGCGTCAACGCGTCGCCACCGGTCCGCCCGACTGTTCGGGCGACAACCCCGGCATCGCGCAGCCGATACAGGACGTCCCGCTCCTTGCCCGGCGCCACCGCCAAGAGATAGCGGGCCTGATCCTCGCCGAAGAGCCAGGCGATCACCGCCGGCGCCTCGCTCGGCACCGTCACCACGGCACCGATGTCGCTCACCAGGCACATCTCCGCCACGGCGACCGCGAGCCCGCCATCGGCCAGATCGTGACACGCCACGGCCAAACCCGCGCCGATCAGCGCGCGCACCGCATCGCCATTGCGCCGTTCCTCGGCGAGCCGTACCGGCGGCGGCGCCCCGTCGTCCCGTCCCAGCACCTGCTGCCAGAGCAGTGAGCCGCCGAGCCACCCCTGCGCATCGCCGACCAGGATCAGGGCCAGCCCCGCCTGATCGAAGCGCAAGCCCACCCGCCGGTCGATATCCGCGACGAGACCGACCCCGCCGACATTGGGCGTCGGCAGGATCGCCCGCCCGTCGGTCTCGTTGTAGAGCGACACATTGCCGGAGACGACCGGGAACTCGAGTTCCCGGCAGGCCGCCGCCATCCCCTCGATGCAGCCCACCAGCTGCCCCATGATCCGCGGCCGCTCCGGATTGCCGAAATTGAGGCAGTTGGTGATCGCCAGCGGCTTGGCCCCGACCGCCGTCAGGTTCCGCCAGGCCTCGGCCACGGCCTGCATCCCACCCTGATAGGGATCGCCCTCGCAATAGCGCGGCGTGCAATCCGTGGTCAGCGCCAAACCCCGATTGGTGCCGTGCACCCTGACCACGGCCGCATCCCCGGCGCCCGGCAACAGCACCGTATCCGCCATCACCATGTGGTCGTACTGCTCGTAGATCCACCGCTTGCTGGCGATATCCGGCAGCCCCATCACCTCGAGCAACAGCCGGTCGGCCGTCCCCACCTTCTGCGGATCGGCATTCGGCAACGGCACCGGCGGCGGGGTCTTCACGTAGGGCCGCTCGAGCACCGGCGAGGCCCCGGCCACCGGCGCCACCGGCACATCCGCCACCACCTCACCCTGCCACGTCAACACCATCCGCCCGGTATCGGTCACCCGCCCGACCACGGCGCAATCCAGCTCCCACTTGGCAAAGATCGCCATGGCCTCGGCCTCGCGACCGGCCGCCACCACCATGAGCATCCGCTCCTGGCTCTCCGACAGCATGATCTCGTAAGGCGTCATGCCCGTCTCACGGCACGGCACCCGGTCCAGGACCATCTCGATCCCGCACCCCCCGCTGGATGCCATCTCGAACGAGGACGAGGTCAACCCCGCCGCCCCCATGTCCTGGATCGCGACAATGACGTCGGTCGCCATCAGCTCCAGACAGGCCTCGATCAGCAGCTTCTCGGTAAAGGGATCGCCTACCTGCACGGTCGGCCGCTCGGCCTCCTTGGCCTCGGAGAACTCGGCCGAGGCCATCGTCGCCCCGTGGATCCCGTCCCGCCCCGTCTTGGCCCCGACATAGAGCACCGGATTGCCGATCCCCCCGGCCTTGGCATAGAATACCTTGTCCGCCTCGGCCACGCCCACGGCCATCGCATTGACCAGGATGTTGCCGTTATAGGCCCGGTGGAACGTGCACTCGCCGCCCACCGTCGGCACGCCCACGCAATTGCCGTAGCCGCCGATCCCGGCCACCACGCCGCCCACCAGATGCCGCGTCTTGGGATGTGACGGCTGGCCGAAGCGCAGCGCATTCAAGAGGGCAACCGGCCGTGCCCCCATGGTGAAGACATCACGCAGGATGCCGCCGACACCCGTGGCCGCACCCTGATAAGGCTCGATGAAGGACGGATGGTTGTGGCTCTCCATCTTGAAGATGCAAACCTTCCCCTCGCCGATGTCGATCACCCCGGCATTCTCGCCCGGCCCCTGCACCACCCAGGGGGCCTCGGTCGGAAACATGGCCAGATGCACCTTCGAGCTCTTGTAGGAGCAATGCTCCGACCACATCACCGAGAAGATGCCGAGCTCGACCAGCGTCGGCTCGCGCCCCAAGATCCCCTCGATTCGCACGAGATCGGCAGCCGTCAGCCCGTGCTGCTCGAGCAGCTCGCCTGCCACCGCCATCAAACCAGCTCCGCCAGGAGCGACTCGAACACGCCGCGGCCGTCGGCACTGCCCAGCGCCGCCTCGATCGCCCGTTCCGGATGCGGCATCATCCCCAAGACCCGCCGGTTCTCGGACAAGACACCCGCTATGTCCGCGACGGACCCGTTCGGGTTGTCCAGATAGCGAAACGCCACCCGCCCCTCGCCCTCGAGCCTCGCCAGCCCGTCGGCGTCGACCACGTAATTCCCGTCATGA
>JAABSG010000038.1 GCA_011390475.1 Geminicoccaceae bacterium
CCTGAAGTGCGGCCACACCGATGCTGACGGTGAGGCCCGTGAGCGTGGCATCGTTGTGGACTGCATGGCGGATGCGCTCGGCGACGGCACGTCCGGCCTCGGGGCCGGTGAGCGGCATCAGGATGACGAACTCGTCCCCGCCGAAGCGGGCAGCGAGGTCGGTGGCGCGCAGATTGGCTTCGAGCACGCCGGCGAGACCGACGAGCGCCCGATCACCGGCCTGATGGCCACTTTGGTCGTTGACCCGCTTGAAGCAGTCGATGTCGATGATGGCAAAGCTGCACCATTGCCCGTAGCGCCGGGCGACGGCGATGGCTTCGCGTGCCCGCTCGACGAAATGCCGGCGATTGCTGAGGCCGGTCAGGTCGTCGGTGGTCGCGAGCCGCCGCAATTGCTGCTCGGCCAAAAGGCGCCGATCGATCTCGACCAGGAGCCGGGCGCGGGTTCGCCCGAGATGGTCGACGAGCTTGAGGGCGATCGCGAGGCAAGGTGCGGCGACGAGGAGGGCGACGGCAGCGGCGCCCAGGAGATGTCGGAGCGTCATCGCCGACCAGCCGCCGATCAGGACATCGAGCGCTGCCGTGATCACGAGCGATACGAGGATAATCGCAACGGTGCATATCAGGGTCGCTCGATGCCAGCCGCTCCGCTCGACCAGTGTGAAGAGCGCAGCCATCGAGCCGCCGAGGGCTTCGCCCGTCGCGATCCGGTGCTCCGTAGGCTTCAACTCTCGTCGTGCTCGAACGAGCATCCTACCAACGTCTCCTCGGTCCACCGCCATCATCGAAGCCACCGATTTTAGCGAGAACGAGCCGTTGCACAACGGATCGCGTGAATCTCGCCCACAACTTCAACGCGAACAAGCGGCTCCTCGGATCACGAAGCCGTGAGCGTCGGAAAGGTTCCCGAGCGCGACGTGAAAACGCCGATCATGCAGCTTTGCGACGGTAGCTCCAGACGGCGGCCGGCGGGAAGTTGCGCAAAACGTAGCGGACGAGCCTGGCATCCAGGTCGAGCTCTTTGATCGGCACCGGTGCCAAAGGCGAGTAGGTGTATTGCAGCATCGCATGGCCTTCGGGCATCGCCGCGAAGGCTTGGTCGATGATCGCGCGCTTGAATTCGGCGGGCATGTTGACCATCGGCAAACCGGAGATGACCGTGGAGACCCGCTCGATCGGCAGCCGGGCGATGATCTCGTCGAGCCGGGTGGCATCGCCTTGAATGACCGTCACGTCCGGATAGCGGCCGGCGAGGTAATTGTAGAGGTTGGTCTCCAGCTCGATCACGACCAGGTTCGACGCCGGGATACCACGCTCCAGCAGACCTTGGGTGATCGCTCCGGTTCCACCACCGAGTTCGACGACATGCGAACCGGGTTCCCAGACGACCTCGGCGGCGAGAGCGCGGGCGAGATACATCGAGGACGGGATGATCGAGCCCATCGATCGCGGCGAGCGCAACCAGTGCTTGAAAAAAACTTCGTTCTCCGTAACGGAGTCGGGCTGCGACATTGAGGTTTCCTCGTCCCGGCGGCGCGGGTTGCTAGCGGCAGTCGGTGGTTGGAGAGTGGGCGAGAAAGCCCTGATCCATCAGTGGGTCGCCCCACCGTACAGCGACCATTCGTCGATATTTAGGACCCGGTTCAGGCGGCGGCAAGTACGACGTTGCGAAGCAGCTTGCCAGCGCTGTTGACGACCACACTCAGCATGGCGAGATCCGGCTCGCTCGTCCCCTCGATTTCCGCCAAGAGTTCGCGATAGCGCTCGAGGCCGGCGAGGTTGGCACCGAGCCAGGCGTCGATCTGAGCCGCTGCCTCGGCCGGTGTCGTCGCCCGAATACCGGCATGCCAAGCCGCCACGGTCAGCGCTCTCAGCGCCATGGCGAGCTCGTCCTCGAGCCCGGAAAGGGCCATCCGGTCCCAACGACTGCGGATAGGTGCCTCGAGCAGCCGAGCCCGTAGCCAGCTCAGGTCCAGACCTTCGTCGAGGGCGAAGTAGAGGCGCGCCACCGGCAGGGGATCGAGGCCGTCACTACTGTCACCCGGGTCGGTGTCGTCGGTGGCCGAGGCGGCCGGTATGCTTTCCACGCCACTCGGCAACGACGCCGTACCCGCCAGCTCGCGCGCCACGGTGACGATGTCGCAGGCGGCGAGCAGATAGGGCAGGGCCGCCACCCGCCGGGCGAGTTCCCGGTCCACCCCGGCCTCGGCGTGGGCCGCGACCGCACCGGCCAGCACGGTCGCCTGGTTGGCCGAGAGTGTTTCCTCCAGTGAGGCTTGCAGGCGCTCGATCGCCGGTGCGAAGGCGGCGACCGTCTTGCCGATACGGATCGGCCGCGCGGTGTGGGCGAGAAACCAGCGCGTGCCGCGAACCAGCGTCTCCCGCGCGCCGTTCAGCATCTCGATCTGCAGGCTCGCCGACACGGCGACCGGCATGTCCTCGATCGCCGCCCAAAGCGGCAACAGCTTGAAGGCGTCGCGAGTGATGACGTAGCCGAGGCAGATATCGCCCATGGCGGCCCCGGTTTCGTCCTCGAGCTCGGTGACGAAGATGTCGAGGCCGCGATTGACGACGCTGTTGGCGAGCCAAGTGGCGATGATTTCACGGCGCAGGCGATGGCTGGCGATCTCGTTCGCAAAGCGCCGGCGCAGCGGCCGCGGGAAGTATTTGCCCAGATCGCCGGCGAAATAGGGGCGATCCGGCAGGTCGGTCGCCAACACGTCGGTGTAGAGCGTGGTCTTGGCGTAGGCGAGCAGCACCGCGGCCTCGGGGCGGGTGAGGCCACGGCCGGCGCGGCGTCGCTCGGCCAGTGCCGCATCGTCCGGCAACTCCTCGATTTCGCGATTCAGCCGGCCGCCCTGCTCCAGCTTGCGCATCAGCCGTGTCTGCGCCTCGACGACCTCGACAGCACGGGCCTCGATCAGGCTCAAGGCGAGGTTCTGCAGGCTGTTGTTGCGCAGGCAGAGTTCGGCGACCTCGTCGGTCATTTCGGCCAGCAGCAAATCGCGCTGCTTGAGGGTGAGATCGCCCGCGGCCATGACCTCGCCGAGCAGAACCTTGATATTGACCTCGTGGTCGGAGCAGTCGACGCCGGCCGAGTTGTCGATGAAGTCGGTATTCAGGCGCACGCCGTTCAAGCTGGCCTCGATCCGCGCCCCCTGGGTCATTCCGAGATTGCCACCCTCGGCGAGCACCCGGCAGCGCAAGTCGGTCGCGTCGATGCGCAGCCCGTCATTTGTCCGGTCCTGGGCGTCGTGATGGGTCTCGTGGCTGGCCTTGATGTAGGTGCCGATGCCGCCGTTCCACCAGAGATCGACCGGAGCCTTGAGAATGGCGTTGATCAGCTCGAGCGGCGACCAGGTGTCGCGCTCGAGACCGAGGGCCGCCTTCACCTCGGGCGAGACGGTGATCGACTTTGCCTGGCGCGACACGATCTGCCCGCCTGGGCTCAAGAGCGACTTGTCGTAGTCCTGCCAGGTCGAGCGTTGAAGCGCGAAGAGGCGCTGGCGCTCTTTGAACGAGACGGCGGGATCGGGGTTCGGGTCGAGCAGGATGTCGCGGTGGTCGAAGGCGGCGACCAACTTGATCTTGTCGGAGAGCAGCATGCCGTTGCCGAAGACGTCGCCCGACATGTCGCCGATGCCCATGACGGTGAACTCGTCGACCGCGGGATCCAGGCCGAGCTCGCGAAAATGCCGCTTGACCGATTCCCAGGCCCCCTTGGCCGTGATGCCCATGCCCTTGTGATCGTAGCCGGCCGAGCCGCCCGAGGCGAAGGCGTCGTCGAGCCAAAAGCCGTAGCTCTGGCTTACCTCGTTGGCGATGTCGGAAAACGTGGCCGTCCCTTTGTCGGCGGCGACCACCAGATAGGGATCGTCGTCGTCGTAGCGGACGACATCCACCGGTGGCACGACGGCACCCTTCAGCTGGTTGTCGGTGATGTCCAGCATGCCCGAGAGGAACAGTCGATAGCAGCGGATCGCCTCGTCGACCTGGGCCTGGCGGTCGCCGCCCTCGGGTGGCCGCTTGACGAAGAAGCCGCCCTTGGCACCGACCGGGACGATGACGCCGTTCTTGACCATCTGCGCCTTCATGAGGCCCAGGACTTCGGTGCGGAAATCCTCGCGCCGGTCCGACCAGCGCAGCCCCCCGCGCGCGACCTTGCCGCCTCGCAGATGCACGCCCTCGACCGAGGGCGAGTAGACGAAGATCTCGAAGGCGGGCCGAGGTAGCGGCATGTTCGGGACGTGTGCCGGGTCGAATTTGAAGGAGAGATACTCCTTTCGCCCACCGTCCTCTCGCCACTGAAAGGCATTGGTTCTGAGCGTGGCCTTGATGAGCCCGAGATAGCGGCGGAGGATGCGGTCCTCGTCCAGGATAGCGACCTTGTCGAGGCCGGCTTCGATGCGCTTCTCCAGGGCAGCGGTCGCCGTCGCGCGATCCCCGGCGAACATCGGATCGAAGCGGCTGTTGAAGAGCGCCACCAGGTCGGCCGCGAGCGTGGTATTCGAGGTGAAAGTGCCCTCGATATAGCTCTGGCTGAAGGGTGAGCCGAGCTGCAGGATGTATTTGCAGTAGGCACGGAGCACGACGATGTCGGCGGCGCGGAGCCCGGCCGCGAGCACGAGCCGGTTGAACCCGTCGTTCTCCACGGCCCCCGACCAGGTCTGCTCGAAAGCTTCCTGGAACGCATCGCGGCAGGCATCGACGTCGACGGCATGGCCGTTGGTGATGCGCATGGCGAAATCGTGCATCGCAAAGACGGCGCCTTTGGCGGTGCGGATGCGGTGTGGTTCCTCGTAGAGGATCCGCAGCCCCATGTTCTCCAGGATCGGCAAGGCGTCGGAGAGGTAGAGTGGCAGGTTGGGGCGGATCAGCTTGAAGCGGACGATCTCCGGCCGGTCCTCGAGCTTGCGGTAGAGGCTCATGCCGAGCGATTCGGCGCTTTCCCGCTGCAGGCGATCGAGCACGTGGATGTCCGGCACGGCGGCGCGCGGCGCCACCCGTTCGTGATAGGCCAGGGGAAAGGCCTGGCCGAACGCGCGAAACAGCCGGTTGCCCTCCTCTTCGCCATTGGCCTCGATCAGCGCCGCGTGCACCCGGTCGGGCCAGGTCTGTGCCAGCTCCTTGATCTCGTTTTCGATGGTCTCGATCTCGACATCGTCGGGAATGCCGCTCGGCGTGCGGACGATCACCAGGATGCGCGCCAGCAGCGATTCCGAGACCTGCGCCTGAAACTCGCTGTCGGTGCCACCGAACGCCGCCATGAGCAGTCCCTGCAGCTGCTCGCGCACGGTGGTGTTGTACCGTTCACGGGGGATGTAGATCAGGCACGAGACGAAGCGCTCGAAGGCGTCCTTGCGCAAGAAGAGCCGAATATGTTGGCGGTCCTGCAGATGCAGAACCTGCGTGGTGATCGAGTAGAGCGTGTCCTCGTCGGCCTGGAAGAGTTCGTCGCGGGGATAGGTTTCGAGAACGTTGACCAACGCCTTGCCGATGTGGCTGGCGCGCGGATGACCGGCGCGCTCGATGATGGCGTCGAACTTGCGGCGCAGCAGCGGAATCTCGCGGGGGCTGCGGTTGTAGGCAGCCGAGGTGAACAGGCCGAGAAGGCGGTGCTCGCCGATCACCCGGCCGTCCGCGGCGTAGCGCTTGACCCCGATGAAATCCAGGTAGGTCGCGCGATGCACGGTGCTCTTGGTGTTGGCCTTGGTGACGGCGATCGCGGGCTCGGGCTCGAGCGCCCGCAGCCGTGCCGCGAGCGGCATCGCCATGAAGCTCTTCGACAGTGCGGCACCCTCGTCGGTGCGCAGGATGCCGAGATCACTGCCGGCGACGCGCTTGAGAACGACGTCCTTGCCCTCGCCTTCGAGATCGTAGGCGGCGCAGCCGAGAAAAGTGAAATGATCGTCGGCGAGCCACGTCAGGAAGGCTTTGATTTCGTCGAGCTGCTCGGCTTGCAGGTGGCGGCTGGCCGGCTCGAGCTCGGTGATGACCTGGGCGACGCTGGCGCGCATCGCCTGCCAGTCCTCGACGGCCCGGCGGACGTCGCCGAGGATGCGGACGAGATCGCGCTCGAGTCCCTCGAGGACGGCCGGATCGCTCTGCCGGTCGATCTCGATGTGCATGAAGCTTTCATGGACGGCATCGGCTGCCGCCTCGCGCCGCTGGGCAATGCCGACGAGCCGGCCTTCGGCATCACGCACGACCGCGAAGATCGGGTGGATCGAAATATGGATACCGTGACCGTGACGATTGATCTCCATGGCGACGCTGTCGACCAGGAAGGGCATGTCGTCGGTGACGATCTCGACCACGGTATGGGTCGATTGCCAGCCGTGCTGCTGCAGATGCGGGTTGTAGACCCGAACCTTGGCGCGGCCGGGCTCGCGCCGCTCCGCACTGCGCAGGTGTGCGAGGGCGGTGCCGTAGAGGTCGAGCATCTCACGGGCGGCGACGTCGCTCGGTGCGACATCGCGAAAGTAGCGGCGGATGAACGATTCGGCGAGGTCGGCTTCGGCCGCCGTGAGCTTTGCCCTGACCTCGGCAATAACGGCCTCGATCAGTTCATGCTTTTGCTCGTCGCCACGCCATGCCATTGCTCGGCTCCCCCTGATATGGCTGCATCCAACCACAGCGAGGCCGAAATAAAAAGGCCAGTGGCAACCTCAGTCGTCTATCGAGACGACCACGATGGCCAAACAGGCAATCTCCGGACACGAAGCCCTGAAGGGAGAATGCGGTTGCGCCGAGGCAGCTCGTGCCGACCCGAAAGCCCGCACCTCGACGCAGGACTTTCGGGGTCGGTACGGCGCGGCTGTGACTGAAGGTACACGGGGCGATCGGTCGAGGATCGCCCCGGCGGCGCTGCCGGGCGGCTGGCTTCAGCCGTTGACGGCGTCGCGCAGGCTCTTGCCGGGCTTGAACTTCACCGCATTGCTCGCGGCGATCTTGATGGTCTCGCCGGTTTGCGGATTGCGACCGTCACGGGCCGGGCGATGGACGGTCTCGAAGACGCCGAAGCCGGCGATCGATACTTTCTCGCTCTTGGCGAGCGCATCCTGGATGCTGGCGAGCACGGCCTGCACCGACTTGGCCGCACCGGCTTTGGTACCACCAGTCGCATCCGCGACAGCCTGATTCAAATCGTCGAGGGTCATCAACCCACTCCCTTGGCCAAAACAGTGCCGAGGGCTGTAACATGAATGAAAAGGGTTCGGAATACCCGAAAGCCGCTCGTTCACTGGGGTTATGCCTTTCGTGTCCCCTGTGATCACAAAACCATAAGGCGAGAGCAAGGTCGGGAGTTCTGTCTTTACGCGGCGGGCCGGGCCGACGGCGGCAGGCGGGTCACCTGCGGGACGAGCGGCATGCCGGATCACAGGGTCGGAAAGTCCACTTGCGACGTGGAGTATTTCGGACCGCATTCCCAAGACCCCGGCGACGAAAATGCTCGGTATTTTAGCCGAATCGAAATCAATTCTGGGTAGAAAGAGTTTCGGGTTTTTGATAGGTTCATGCGCGTTGTGCGGCGATCGCCTTAACCAAGCGTTAACCAGGTTGGTCTAGTCTTCGCTGTCAGCACTTGTGAGCCGATCGATTCTCCAGCCGTAGCGCCGCCCGCCAGCACCATCGTCGTGGTGTGCCACGGGGTCCTTGCGGTCTCACCACCCTCACGACGGAGTGGGTTCAATGGCTTCGATTCTCTCGGATGCGACCAACAGGCCGGCGCGGCCGGGCCTTTGGGCGCGGTTGCGGCCGGACGCGCTGCCCAATCGGGCCACCTTCGAGTTCCTCTTGATCTTGCGGTTCGCCCTTTTCAACCTTTGCGCGCTTGCCGTGCTCGGCGTCGCCTGGGTGAACGGTCTGGTCGCCAAGGTCTACGTCGCCGATACGACACAGATCGTGGTGCTGATCGCGGCCGTCTTCGCCGGCGGGCTCGGGCTCTGTGCCCGTCGCGTGTGGCAGACCAGCGTCGAGCTCAATGCCGTAAGGAGTGGCTTCCCGAAACGCGGAACCAGGGTGGCTGCCTATCTGGAGCAGACGGCTGCCTGCGATGGCCAAGGTCGCAGCAATCTGGCAGCCGCCTTGAAGCTCAAGCTCGCGACCCGGATCGCGCCCGTCCGGCACATCGCCAACGGGCTCGTCCTGCTCGGCCTGATCGGCACCGTGATCGGCTTCATTATCGCGCTTTCCGGGGTCGATCCCGATCTCGTCTCCGACATCGGCGCGGTCGGTCCCATGGTCTCGACCCTGATCGAAGGCATGGCCGTCGCCCTCTATACGACCTTGACCGGTGCCGTTTTGAGCATCTGGCTGATGGTGAACTACCGCTTGCTCGAAACTGGTGTGGTCAATCTCCTGACGCAGATCGTCGAACGCGGTGAGGCCAGCCATGGGCGGGCTTGAGCCGTTCGAGGAGGACGAGACCGGGACGGTTTTCCGGGATGTCATCCTCCTCGCCTTGGCCGGCTTCGTCGCCATCGTGGTGATGCTCCTGCCGCATTTGAACCCGCCCGACGCCAAGACCGCGGATGCCATGGACCCGCCCGGCAACGTCATCATCGAGGCGCGCTGGGCGGACGAGTGGGATACCGATGTCGATCTTTGGGTGCAGGCGCCGGGTGACGTCCCCGTCGGCTACTCCAACAAGGGCGGGGCGATCTTCAACCTGCTGCGTGACGATCTCGGCAGGCGTGGCGATGCGACCGAGATGAACTACGAGGTCACCTACTCGCGCGGCATTCCGCCCGGTGAGTACACCGCCAACGTCCACCTCTACCGCAATCCCGAGCGGAAGCTGCCGGTGCCGGTGACCGTGGTCGTGAGCGTCAAGAAATCGGCGCAGGAATCGGGCCGGCAAATCCTCGCGAGCAAGGTCGAGCTCAACCGGGAAGGCCAGGAGCTCACCGTCTTTCGCTTCAAGCTCGACGAAGCCGGTGATCTGGTGCCCGGCAGCGTGCACAATTTGCAGCGTCCCTTGCGCAATTGGAAACCGTCATGAGCGATATTCCCGGGCTGTTCGTCGTCGCCGTCGTCCTGCTCTGCATCCTCGCGACCCACAGCATCTGGGCACCGCGGCGGATGCGGGTGAAAATCTCGGCCCTCCTGACGACGATGCTGTTCCTGCCGTTGGTCTATGCCGCCATGGTGCTGCTGCTGAGCAAGCCCAAGCCCGTGAATCTCGAATGGTGGCAGGCCAATGCCGAGGAGGCGACGGTGCTGGGCAGCTCGATGCGCGAGGGCCACGGCATCTACCTCTGGCTGCAGATGGTCGACCTCGTCGAGCCGCGCTCCTATGTCCTGCCGTGGAGCCAGGAACTGGCGCAACAGCTGCAGGACGCGCTGCGCGAAGCCGAGGAGAACGGCACCGCGGTGCAGATGCGGCTGCCCTTCGAGCCCTCGCTCGACAATCGCGAACCCAAGTTCTACGCGATGCCCCAGCCGGCCTTTCCGCCCAAGGATCGTGACCAGCCAGTGGCACCCGAGCTCTACGCCGGCCCTGCCCGGGACGCTTGACCCTCGACGCCAGCCAGGGGATAGCTCGGGCATTGTCCTGGATGCCGCACCGATGCCCGAGCCCACGCGACTGCTGGTCGCCCACGAGAACGCCGATGCTTGGCAGGCCGAGCTCGGCGCGCGCTTTCCGGACCTCGAGGTCCGCCTGGTCCGCTCACCCGACGCGCTGCCGCGGGCCCGCAGCTTGCCGGCGGACATTGCCTATAGCTGCGTCACCGACGGCTTCCCGCGGCAAGAGCACGGCCGCTTGCGCGACTGGCCCGGTCTCGCCTGGGTGCACATCGGCGGCTCGGGCTTCGACCACTTCACCGGCGGTGCAGGACCAGGGCCGACGCTCACGAATGGTGCGGGGGTCCTCGCCCCCTACCTTGCCGAAACCCTGCTCGGCGCCCTGATCGCGCTCAATCGTGGCTTTGCCCGGGCGGTCCGCGATCAGGCGGCGCGGCGCTGGAGCCCCTGGAGCTTCCCCGCGCTCGAAGGCCAGACCCTTGCCATCGTCGGCACCGGGGCGATCGGCACGTGTTTCGCGACCCGTGCCAAGGCGCTCGGTCTCGAGGTCGTCGGCGTCGCTCGGCGGCCGGTCGCGCACCCGTCATTCGACGAGGTTCACCCCCTCGACGACCTCGTGGCAGTCGCCGGGCGTTGCGACTACCTGAGCCTGAATGTCCGCCTGGTGGCTGAAACCCGGCATCTGATCGACGCCGCCGTGTTGCGCGCCATGCGGCCGACCGCTTTTCTCCTGAACGCATCCAGGGGTGCCGTCGTCGACGAAGCGGCGCTCGTTGACGCCTTGCAGACCGGCCGGATCGCCGGCGCCTATCTCGACGTCTTCGACGCCGAGCCGCTCCCGGCATCGAGCCCGCTCTGGGAATTGGACAACGTCCTGACGACCCCGCACATGAGCGATCGCGTCGTCGATTGGGAGCTGCGCCATGCCCGGTTCTTCATGGACAACCTGGCACGGTGGCTCGGCGGCGAGCCGCTCCACAATATCGTCACGCCCTGACGCGCCCCCGCAGGACGGTCGGTATCACGCCCGTTCGCGGGTCTTGTGGAAGTGGATCTTCGGGAAATCCTCCTGGATGCGGCCGAGATCCCAGCTGTTGCGGGCGAGGTAGACCGGCCGGCCGTCACGGTCGTCGGCGAGGCTGGCTTTCTTCGCGGCCTCGAAGCGCTCGAGCTCGCGGGCATCGTCGGCGGTGCACCAGCGGGCGGTGATGAAGGGAGCCCCCTCGAAGTCGATCGGCAGGTTGTATTCGGCTTCGAGCCTGGACTTGAGCACATCGAGCTGCAACTGGCCGACCACGCCGACGATCCAGTCCGCACCCAGCCGCGGGCGGAAGACCTGGGTGACGCCTTCCTCGGCGAGATCCTCCAGCGCCTTTTTCAGGTGCTTGGCGCGCATCGGATCACCGAGCCTGACCCGCATCAGGATCTCGGGCGCGAAGCTCGGAATGCCGGTGAAGGTTCGATCCTCGCTCTCGCACAAGGCGTCGCCGACGCGAAGCTGGCCGTGATTGGGCACGCCGATGATGTCGCCCGGGTAGGCGTCCTCCGCGAGCCCACGATCCTGGGCGAAGAAGAAGATCGGGTTGGCGATAGCGATGGGCTTTTGATGGCGGACCATCTTGAGCTTCATGCCACGCCGGAAGCGGCCCGAGCAGATGCGCACGAAAGCCACCCGATCGCGGTGCTTGGGGTCCATGTTGGCCTGGACCTTGAAGACGAAGCCCGCGACCTGCGGCTCGTCCGGCATGACCGGAGCGGGTGATGCGGGTTGCGGCCGCGGCGAAGGGGCGGCTTCGACCAGATGGTCGAGCAGCGCCCTGATGCCGAAGGTGCGCAAAGCCGAGCCGAAAAAGACCGGGGTCAGGTTGCCATCGCGATAGGCCTGCTTGTCGAAGGGCTCGAGCGCGCCCTCGACCAGCTCGAGTTCGTTGTCCAGTTGCTTCAGCTGGCGCGGGTCGATGCGGTCGGTCAGCGTGTTGCTCAGCCGCTGCACCCGCTCTTCGGTGTCGATCCCGCTCGCCTCGGGCTTCATCAGCAGAAGATCGCCGGTGCCCCGTTCGGCGACGCCGCGAAACGCCTGGCCCATGCCGATCGGCCAATTCATCGGGCTGACATCGAGCGCCAGGCGATCGGCGATTTCGTCCAAGAGCTCGAACGGGTCGCGACTTTCCCGATCGAGCTTGTTGATGAAGGTCATGATCGGCATGTCGCGAAGCCGGCAGACCTCGAAGAGCTTGAGGGTCTGTGCCTCGATACCTTTGGCCGCATCGATCACCATGACCGCACTGTCGACCGCGGTCAGCGTGCGATAGGTGTCCTCCGAGAAGTCCTCGTGACCGGGCGTATCGAGCAGGTTGAAGGTGCAACCACCATAATCGAAGGTCATGACCGAGGTCGTGACCGAAATGCCGCGTTTCTGCTCGATCGCCATCCAGTCCGACCGGGCCCGCCGGCGATCGCCCTTGGCCTTGACCTCACCCGCGAGATGGATGGCGCCACCGAACAGCAGCAGCTTCTCGGTCAGCGTCGTCTTGCCCGCATCGGGGTGCGAGATGATGGCGAAGGTCCGTCGGTGTGCTGCGGCATCGCTCAGGGTCTGGCGGTCGTCCAACTCGGCCAAGCCAAGCTCCTCGAATTTGACGAAAGGCACCCGAAGGAAAGGGCGCTCGGGCAGGAAAATGTGGACGCACGCCTAGCGCGAAAAGCCTCGAAGGGCTATGTCCGCGATCTCAGGTGGCCCCACATCAGGCAACATCAAGGGACTGAACACGTGCAACGGCTGCGCAACCTGCTACTCACCCTATTTGGAGGCTTCGTTATCGCCATGTCCGCAAACCCAGGAGCCGCCTCGGCTCTCGATCCGGAAAACGCGCTCTTGATCCAGCTCGATGGTGGGCCGGTGACCGTCGAACTGCTGCCCGACGTGGCACCGCAGCATGTGGCCCGTATCAAGGAGCTCACCCGCGAGGGCTTTTATGACGGCATCGTCTTTCACCGGGTGATCGACGGCTTCATGGCGCAGACCGGCGATCCGACCGGCACCGGCCGCGGTGGCTCGACCAAGCCCAATCTGCCGGCCGAATTCTCCAACACGCCGTTCGAGCGCGGCACCATCGGCATGGCGCGAACGCAAGATCCGAACAGCGCCAACAGTCAGTTCTTCATCACCTTCGCGAACACCTCGCACCTCAACGGCCAGTACACCGTGTGGGGCCGAGTGGTGGACGGGATGGAGCATGTCGATGCGATCACCCGAGGCGAGCCGCCGCGCAACCCCGACGCCATGCTCAGCGTGCGCGTCCTCGCCGACGTCGACAACTGAGCCGATGCCCGGCCGCCAAGCCGTGGCGGCCGGGCAGGAGCAACCATGCTGACACTCTCGAACATCACGCTCCGGATCGCGGGTCGGCCCTTGATCGAAGGGGCCGACCTGCAGATCGCCGACGGCCAGAAGGTCGGCTTCGTCGGCCGCAACGGCACCGGCAAATCGAGCCTCTTCAAGCTGATCCTGGGCGAGCTGCAGGCCGACCAGGGCGAGGTCCAACTGCCGACGAATGCGCGAATCGGCAGCGTCGCCCAGGACGCGCCGGGGGGCAAGACCACGCCGCTCGAGGCCGTGCTCGCCGCCGATCGCGAGCGCCAGGCATTGATGGACGAGCGCGAGCGTCATCCCAGCGCCGAGCGCATCGCCGATATCGAGATGCGCCTCTACGAAATCGGCGCCGAGGCGGCCCCTGCCAAGGCGTCCAGGATCTTGAAGGGTCTCGGCTTCGACGAGGCCATGCAGAATCGGCCCCTGTCGAGCTTCTCCGGCGGCTGGCGGATGCGCGTGGCCCTGGCTTCGACCCTGTTCGCCGAGCCCGACCTGATGCTGCTCGACGAGCCGACCAACCATCTCGATCTGGAGGCCGCCCTCTGGCTGGAGCGCTATCTCGAGCGCTATCCCCGGACGCTGATCCTGATCAGCCACGACCGCGATCTCTTGAACAGCATCCCCGACCGGATCGTCCACCTCGAGGGCGGCAAGCTCAAGCTCTACGGCGGCAATTACGACACGTTCGAACGCGTCCGGCGCGAGCAGCGAGAGCTTTTGGACAAGCAGCGCAAGGGCGAGGACGTCCGCCGCAAGCATTTGCAGGCCTTCGTCGATCGCTTCCGCTACAAGGCATCGAAGGCGAAGCAGGCGCAGAGCCGTTTGAAGATGCTGGAGAAACTGGGCAACACGGCCCCGCCGCCGCCCGAGCCGGACGTCGTCTTCCGGCTGCCCAAGCCCGTGATGCCAGCACCTCCTCTAGTGACGCTCGACGACGTCGCTGTCGGCTATGGCGGACCACCCGTCCTCCGCGGCATCGACCTCAGGCTCGATCCGGACGATCGGATCGCGCTCTTGGGTGCCAACGGCAACGGCAAGTCGACCTTGGCCAAGCTGCTCTCCGGCCAGCTCGAACCCGAAACCGGCGAGTTGAACCGCAGCGCCGGGCTGAAGATCGGCTTTTTCGCCCAGCACCAGGCCGAAGAGCTGGTGATGGACGAGACGCCGATTCAGCACCTTCAGCGCGCTTTGCCGAACGAGCGGCAGGAGCGCCTGCGGGCCATGCTCGGCGGCTTCGGACTGACCCAGGCGCGCGCCGAGACGAACGCTGGACACCTCTCGGGTGGCGAGAAGACCCGGCTCTGCCTCGCCCTCGTTGCCATCCAAAAGCCGCAGCTCTTGATTCTCGACGAGCCCTCGAACCATCTCGATATCGACAGTCGGGAAGCCTTGATCGAGGCAATCAACGAATTCCCGGGTGCCGTAATTCTGATCAGCCACGACCGCCATCTGGTCGAGATGACCGCCGATCGCCTCTGGCTCGTCAAGGACGGCCGGGTTCGCACCTACGACGAGGATCTCGATACCTATCGTCGCGAGCTCTTGGCCGGTGACGACGACGGTGGGCGCGGCGCCAGAGCGAGCAAAGGCAATGGCAAGGTGGTCAAGGCGATCGGCAGTGGCGAGCGGCGCCAAAAGCTGGCCCCCTTGCGCAAGACGGCCAAGGCCATCGAGGACGAGGTCAAGCGGCTGAACCAGGTCAAACGCGGCATCGAGCGCAAGCTCGCCGATCCTTCGACCTATTCGGCGGCGACCGATATCGCCGGCCTCGAGCGCGAGCGGCAGCGGCTCGAAGCCGCGATCGCCGAGGCCGAGGAACGCTGGCTCGAGGTCGAAGGCAAGATCGAGGCGGTGGGCTGACCGTTACACGACCGCGAGGCGGCGCCCGGCCTCGGATCGCGACAACCTCGACGCCAGTGGCTCGTCATGAAAGGCAGGAATTCCGTGATCGATCTCTACTATTGGCCGACCCCCAACGGTCACAAGGTCACCATGTTTCTGGAGGAAACCGGCCTCGACTACACCATCCACCCGATCAATATCGGCAAGGGCGAGCAGTTCGCTCCGGCCTTCCTCGAGATCGCGCCCAACAACCGGATGCCGGCCATTGTCGATCATGCGCCCGCTGGCGGCGGCGAGCCCGTCTCGGTCTTCGAATCCGGCGCCATTCTGCTCTACCTCGCCGAGAAGACGGGACAGTTCATCCCCAGCGACCTGCGTGGCCGGGTCGAGGTGCTGCAATGGCTGTTCTGGCAGATGGGCGGGCTCGGGCCGATGGCCGGACAAAACCACCATTTCGTCCAGTACGCGCCGGAAAAGCTCGAATATGCCATCAAGCGATATGTCGACGAGACCAATCGGCTCTACGGCGTCTTGAACAAGCGGCTGGCCGATCGCCCGTTCGTCGCCGGTGAAGCCTATACCATCGCCGACATGGCGAGCTATCCCTGGACGGTCGGACACGAACGCCAGCAACAGAAGCTCGAGGATTTTCCGCATCTCGAGCGCTGGTACCGCGCGATCGAGGCCCGCCCGGCAACCAGGCGCGCTTATGAACTCGGCCCGAAATACCGCACTGCCCCCACGATGGACGAGGACGCCAAAAAGATCCTTTTCGGCCAAACGGCGAAGAACCTGGGCTGAGCATCACTCGACAGCAGTGTGGCGCATCAGTCGACCTAAAGCGGATCAAGCGCCGCAGCTGGGCGGCGATCTCGCGCCCTTTCGGACGCCTGGCCGGGCGCAGCACGATGGCCACGAACCGGTCGGCACCGTCGTTGACGACGATCGGCTGAAAGCCCTAATCGTCGCGATGGGCGTTGAACAACCGCAGCTGCTGGCCGCGATGCACGGCGTCGAACGTATCGTCGATAGCGAGCGTGATCCGCTTCGGCACCTGCGCGAAGGAGGCACAATACAGCCCGACCATGGCACACCCCAGCCGCAGCAAGATCCACCGATCGGGCAGGTTCTCCAACCGGCTGATGGTCGATTGCGAGCAGAGATCACGCTCGCCCGGCAGCCGCTCGGGCGCCAGCTTGAACACCGGATCGGCGCGCAAGGCATTGGCATCGATGCCGTCCTCGTAGCCCACCGTGATCAGCAGCATCCGAAAGCGCAGGATGTCCGCGACGCTGTACCGTGCCTGTCGGATCGCGCGGGTCGTCGATGCCAGTCGCGACCCGCACCGCCACATCGAGCCGCCACTCCACTTCCCGCAGCGCCAAAAGCCCGGCATCCGACGACAGCGCCTGCCGTCGAACCACGCGCTCGATGTCTTGCCGTTCGCCGGTGACAGGCCGGACAAAGGCAGCATCATCTCGATCGTGGCGGGCGTCGTCCTTCCGATCGCGAGTTTTGGCCTCGACAACCAAAACTCGATGCAAGATCAGAAGCTTGGGCGACGCTCGCCAGCCTTGATGCAGCAGTCGGTCTAGCCCAGACCGCGGAGCGCCACGATATTGTTGCCCGGTGTGACGCGGGCGATACCGGCCGGAGGCAGTGGCAGGCTCGACGTCGATCGGCCTGGTCCACCGACTGGTGCGGGGCGGACGATGCCGCGGGCTTGCGGCCAGGTGACAAAGGCATCGCTGACGCCGAGCACGGTCTCGGTACCGCCGAGAAAGAGGTAGCCATCGTCGGCCAACACGGCCCTGACCTCCGCCAAAACGCGGTGGCGCGTCTCGAGATCGAAATAGATCAGCACGTTGCGCAGAAAGACGACATCGAAGCGGCCGAATTGTCGACCACCGTCCAGGAGGTTGAGACAGCGAAAGTCGACCATTCGGGCCAGCCGCTCACTGATCTTCCAGTCGTCGCCGACCCTACTGAAGTGGCGCGCCAACTGTGCCTCGGTCAGACCCCGCTGGACTTCGAACGCGCTGTAGCGTCCCTCTCGCGCCCGGCTGATGGCGGATTCGGCGATGTCCGTGCCGAGGATCGCAAAACGCCAGCCTCCAAGCCGTGGCGCCAGCTCGTCCAGGCACATCGCGATCGAGTAGGCTTCCTGCCCAGTCGAGGCCGCAGCACTCCAGATTCGCAAGTGGCGCTCGCCGGCCCGGGCCGCGACGAGCTTCGGCAGCACGAGGCCGGTCAGCTGATCGAACGGCCGACCGTCACGGAAGAACGACGTCTCGTTGGTGGTCAAGGCCTCGGTCACCGCACGCAGAAGTTGCTCACCAGGGGAACTCCGCAAGGCCGACACCAGGTGAGCAGGACTGTCGAAGCCGTGCCGGCGGGCCACAGAGCCCAGCCGGCTTTCGATCAGATAGGCCTTGTCGCTGCCGAGCACGATGCCGGCTCGGGCATGGACCAGTGCCGAGACGAGCGTCAAATCAGCAGCCTGCATCATGCGGCACCGGCGAGGTTGCGGCAGGCGCGCGGGCGTAGCAAAGCAGCGATATCGGGCACCGGTAGCACATAATCGGCGAGACCGTCGCGAACGACAGCGCCGGGCATCCCCCAGACCACACTGGTCGCCTCGTCCTGGGCGATGATCTGCCCGCCATGCTGGCGGACGAGGCGGGCACCGGCGAGACCGTCCTGGCCCATGCCGGTCAGGATGACGGTGCAGAGCCCGGTCCGATAGAGTGCGGCCAAGCTGCGCAACATGGGATCGACCGACGGTCGGCAAAAGTTCTCGGGTGCTGCCCGCGAGAGGCGTACGCGGACCCCGCACTCTAAATCGCTCACGATCTCCAGATGATGATCACCCGGCGCCACGTAGATCCGCCCGGCGATGATCGGTTCGCCGTCTTGGGCCTCGCGACTGACCCCGGTAGCGAGCCGACCGATCTGCTCGGCCAGCATCGCCGTGAAGGTGGGCGGCATGTGCTGGGTGACGAAGACGGGACAGGTGAAAGGGGTCGGTAGTGCGGCGAACAACTGCAAGAGCGCCTGCGGGCCGCCGGTCGAGCTGCCGATGGCGAGTGCCTCGACCGGGTCGAGCCGAGGCCTCGACCGAGCGCCCGCGCCCGCGTTCTGCGGGACGCGCCGACCCGACCGAGAACTCGATGCGGATCGGCCCGCCGCCGGCAGCGTCTCGGATCGGCAAGGCGGCCGGTCGCTCGCAGCCGATCGGGCCCGTCTGGCATCGGCGCCCCAGATCGCCACCTTGGTCGTCAGTTCTGTGGCGAAGCCCTGCCGCGCCTCGGCATCTGCCGCTTGCGGCTTGCACACATAGTCCGAGGCGCCGGCCGCGAGGGCGGTCATCGTCACGGCAGCGCCGCGACGGGTCAGCGACGAGGCCATGACGATGCGCGAGGACGGCGACACCCGCAGCAGATGCGGCAGTGCCTCGATCCCGGTCATCGACGGCATCTCGACATCCAAGAGGACGACGTCGATCGGCCGCGTGGTGGCACGAGCCTCGAGGATAGCGAGGGCCATGCTGGCCGATCGGGCGGTCTCGATCACCGCGACCTCTGGCATGGCCGCGAGGATGGCGCGAAAGGCAGCACGAACGACGATGGAATCGTCGACCACGAGAACCCGCCAGCCGGCATTGGTGTGGAGAGGCTGGCCGCTCATCGGTGCCACGCCGGAGCGACGCGAAGACAATGGCAGCACATGTCAGCCGACCACCTCCAAGGCGAGCAGCCGCTCGATGTCGAGTTCGACCAGGAGAGCGTCGTCCAGGCGGAAGATGCCGTGGGCGAGCGGCCGCCATCGGGACGGCAGGTTGCTGGTATCGGCCTCGAAGCGGTCATTGCCCAGCATGAGCACGTCGCCGACCCGATCGACCAGGAGGCTGTAGAGCTCTCCTCGATGGTCGACCACGATGTTCATCGCCTGGTCGGTGGGCCGGCCCTTGCCGTGCTGGATGCCGAGCCGGCGTCCGAGATCGATCGCCGTGACGATCCGCCCACGCAAGTTGAGCACCCCGGCGATTTCGGCCGCCGCGAGCGGCACCTTCGCCAATTGCTGGGCGCCGAGAATATCGCGCACGACATCGATGTGAACCCCGAACTGCTGCTCGGCCACGATCATGCTTACCAGTTGCCGCGTCTCGGCCATCACGCCACCTCGATCATCGGTCGGTCCTCCGCCTTCGACCGCGTCGCCGCCAAGGTCGCGATCAGCGCCTCGCGGTCGAGCTTGCCGACATGGCCGTCGAACCCGGCGAGCCGGCCGCGCTCGACATCGGTCGGGGTCGCATGCGATGTCAGCGCCACGATCGTCGTCCTTTGCCAGGGCCCACCGGCCCGGCAATTCTCGACGAAGGCGAACCCGTCGGTGCCCGGCATCTCGATGTCGGAGATGATGAGGTCGAAATGCCGGCCCTCGTCACGCATCCGCAGCGCGCGGTCGGCACTGTCTGCGGTCGCCACCTGCATGCCCTGGGATTCGAGGATCGGCTGCAGCATGCTGCGCACGAAGCGGCTGTCGTCCACGATCAGCACCTTGCGGGCCCGGGACTCGTTGCCGGCGAAGGCCTCGGTCTCCTCGGCGGCGAACCAGCCACCGAACGCCCGATTGACGAAAAACGCGACATCGAGGAGCTGCGTCGGCCGTCCGGCGATGATCGCTGTGCCGAGGTCGCTGCCGCCGCCCTTCAGCTCGAGCTTGATGTCGGCCTCGACCACATCGACGATCGCATCGATCACGAGGCCCATGTTCCGGCCGCAATCGGTGAAGACCAGGGTCGGCCGACGACCACTGTCGAACGCGGCCGGGCTGCCGTCGATAGCGGCGAGTGGCATCAACGAGTCACGGTACTGGATGACACTGCGCCCGGCAGCGCGCTCGATCGACCCGGCCTCGATCTCCTCGAGCCGGGTCACCAGCGCCAACGGCACGGCCATCCGCTGATGGCCGCCGGCCTCGAAAAGGAGGAGCGATACCCGCTCGTCCTCGTGCAGCCGCTCGTCGATGGCCTGCCGCCGGTCGGTTTCGCCGCTGCCGGCGTCGAGCATCGAGGCCAGACCATTGAGATCGAGGATCATGACGACGCTGCCGTCGCCGAGAATGGTGTTCCCGGAGAAGGCCGAGACGCTGCGCAGAACGGGCGCGACCGGCTTGACCACGATCTCCTCGGTATCGAACAGGCGATCGACCTCGAGACCGAACACCCGGGCACCGACACGCACCAGGACGACATAGCTGCCGCCGTCACCTGCAGCCGCGGCTTCGGCCGGCAGGCCGAGCGTCTGGGCAAGCGAGGCCAACGGCAGCAGCCGCTCGCGCAGGCGGAGCACGCGGACGCCGTCCAGGGTCTCGATCCGATGCTCCGATCGGCCACCCGCCCGGACCAGCTCGACCACGCCGATCTGCGGCAGCGCGAACCGCTCGCCGCCGGCCTCGAGGATCAGGGCCGAGACGATGGCCAGGGTCAGTGGGATCTTGATCGTGAAGGTCGAACCCTGGCCCTTGGTCGAGCGGATCTCGATCGAACCGCCGATCTTCTCGATATTGGTGCGCACCACGTCCATGCCGACGCCGCGGCCGGAGACAGATGTTACCGTCTCGGCGGTCGAGAAGCCCGGATGGAAGATGAATTGCTGGATGTCGCGCTCGGCCATGGAGGCGATATCCGCCTCGGCGGCCAGGCCGCGGGCGACCGCCTTCGCGGCGATCCGGCCCGTATCCAGACCTTTGCCGTCATCGCTGATCTCGATGATGATGTGCCCGCCCTCGTGGCAGGCATCGAGGCCGATCGTGCCCTTGGGCGGCTTGCCCGAGCGTCGGCGTTCGGCTGGGGTCTCCAGTCCGTGATCGGCGGCATTGCGCACCATGTGGGTGAGCGGGTCCTTGATCATCTCGAGCACCTGCCGGTCGAGTTCGGTCTCCGCCCCGTGCATGGTGAGCTCGATCTCTTTCTCGAGCTCGATCGCGAGATCGCGGACCAGCCGCGGCAGCTTGCTCCAAGCCGTGCCGATCGCCTGCATCCGGGCTTTCATCACCCCTTCCTGCAGCTCGGCGGTGATCTGGTTGAGCCGCTGCAGGGGCGCTTGCATCGCAGGATCACTGCCGTGGCGCACAGTCTGCAGGAGCTGGTTGCGGGTCAGCACCAGCTCGCCCACCTGCGTCATCAGTTGCTCGAGGAGGTCGACCGGCACCCGCAAGGTCTGCGCGGCGAGGCTTTCGGCACCGGCTCCCCGCGCCATGTCGTCCGGGCGCGGCGCGTCAGGCTCGATCGACTTGCCCTGGCTCGCGATTGCCGCCGCCGCAGCGGCGCTGCATGGCTCGGGGCGGTCCGTCGGTGCCGGCTCGAATGAAGCGGCTACGGCGCTCGGCTCGGGAAACTGCTCGGGGAAGTGGGGCGGTCGACCGTTGACCGCTATCGCATCGAGCGTGGCGATCAGCGCCCTGTCGTCACCCTCGGGTTCGCTCTGGGCCACGGCGAGGCCATCGAGGATCTCCTTGATCCTATCGAGGGCATCGAGAACAACGGTGATCACGGCCGGGGTCGCTGCCATCTCACCGTCACGCAGCTTGCCCAGGACGTTCTCGGCGGCGTGCGCCACGGCCTCGAG
>JAABSG010000369.1 GCA_011390475.1 Geminicoccaceae bacterium
CGGGAAAGCGGCCGTCGAGGACGAGGCTCGAGGCCTCGGCCGGGTTGAAGGCCATGCTGAGCGCCACCTCGCCGTCCTCGAAGAGTTGGTGCAGGGCCGGGCCGTTGGCCGGGAAGGCGCGGCCGCCGCGCCAGAGGTCGGGTTGGAGGTCGTCGAGCCACGCCCAGACGGGGGCGAGGTGGTCGCTGGCCGTGGCGGGGTCGGGGGCTTCGGTCAGGATCGCGGGGTCGCCCACGGCCTGGTGGAGGACGTGTTTCAGGAAGGTGGCGCCGATGAAGTCGGGGGGGCTCGGGAAGGTGAACCGGCCGGGATTCTCTCGTGCCCAGGCGGCGAGTGCGTCGAGATCGGCGGGAGGCTCGGGGAGCGTGGCGCTGTCGTGGATCAGGACGAACTGGGCCATGCCCCAGGGGCTCTCGTAGCCGTCGGTGGGCTCGGTGAAGTCGATCAGCGTGGTGGGTTTGCCCGCCGTGTCGACGAGAGCGAAATTCGGCAGGTCGAAGGCGAAGGGCCCGTAGAGGAGGTCGTTCTCCTTCATCGCCAGGAAGTTCTCGCCGTTGATCCAGACGAGGTCGACCGAGCCGCCGGTCGTCCGGCCGGCGGCTTTTTCGGCGAGGACACGGGAGACCGCCTCGCTGGTGTCGGTGAGCTTGACGTGGACCAGGTCGATGGCGTGGCGCTCACGGACCTCCTCGCCGACCCAGGCGAGGTAGTCGTTGATCTGGGTCGAGCCGCCCCAGGCGTTGAAATAGACGGTCTGCCCCCGGGCCGCCTCGCGCACCGTCTCGAACGCGGC
Source organism: Geminicoccaceae bacterium (assembly GCA_011390475.1). Taxonomy (GTDB): domain Bacteria; phylum Pseudomonadota; class Alphaproteobacteria; order Geminicoccales; family Geminicoccaceae; genus SLRI01. The sequence goes on from JAABSG010000369.1 coordinate 794, forward strand.
GACGGGCGACGCGGCCGCGACGCCCAGGGCGATGGTGGCGAGCGGCAGCAGACGGCGCATCGACGATCTCCTTTGCACGAATACAGCCCGGGAAATAGTAAAGCCGGGACAGGCTTTGTACCTGTCCCGGCTTCACAGAGCCGTCAACGCTCGTCAGGCGAGGCGTCAGTCGTTGGCCTTCTCGGCCACCACGTAGAGCCAGCCGATGCTGCCGGCCTCGGCCTGGTCGACCCAGAACTTCAGGTTCCGGGACGTGCGGTCGACCAATTCCTTGCCGATCCGGTCCTCGAACTCGGGCCGCCGGCGTTCCAGCTCTCGGCGCACCCAGGCGTAGGTCGGGGCGACGTTCGTGGACCAGTCCTCGACGATCTTCAGGCTGAAGCCGAGATTGAGCAGGCTGCGCTGGTAGTCGTCGGCGTCCCACATCTCGGGCGCGTTGACCCGCTCGTAGATCCGCTCGCGGATCTCGTCGGGGGTGCCGGCGCGGACCAGGATGTCGGTGAAGACGAGCCGGCCGCCGGGCTTGAGGACACGATGGGCCTCGGCCAGGACCTGGGACTTGTCGACGGCGTGGAGGAAGGCTTCCTGTGACCAGTACTGGTCGAAGCTGGCATCGGGGTGCTTCAGCTCGTGGAAGTCGGCGTAGGCGAAGGCGACCCGGTCGTCGAGCCCGGCCTTGCGGGTGAGCTCGCCGGCCCAGTCGAGCTCGCGCTCGGAGATGTTGGTGGCCAGCACCTCGGCGTCGAAGGACTTCGCGAGATAGCGGGCGAGCGCACCGTAGCCGCAGCCGACCTCGAGCAGCTTCGAACCCGCCGTGAGCCCGGCGCCAGCGGCCATCCGCTCGTTGGAGCGGGCCATGGCGGTCTGCAGGGTCTCCTGGCCCGGCTTCTCGAACAGCCCGAGGTGGATGTTCTCGCCCCAGATCTCGCGGTAGATCTGGTCGGCGGCGCCATCGTAGTAGCGCTTGGTCTCGCTCACGTAGCGCTCGGTCAACAGCAGCTTGTCGGCCGGGCCGGTGTGGCGGATCGGTTTTTTCGGCTTGAAGGCCACCTGCTGGATGAAGTCGGGGTCATAGTGGTCGTACGGCCGCTCGAAATCACCGTAGCGGGTGACGTCCATGAAGCCCGCGTCCTCGAGCAGGTGGGTCATGTAGTTCTGCTTGAGGGGGTAGAGCTGGAGGTGGTGCTTCTCGCCGCTCGGGAACGAATATTCGAATTTGACCATGGTGCGAGAGATGCGAATCGGCCGGACGTCGACATTGTCACCGGTGTAGTAGTATTTGTGCTTGCTGTTGTAGCCCTGGTCGAGAATGCTGTCGTAGTTGCGATGGTCGATCATCACGATGCCACCCGGCTTCAGCACCTGGTAGATCGAGGCCAAGGCCTCGCGCCGCGCTTCGTGCTCTTGCAGGTGCGTGAAAGCGTTGCCGAGGCAGATGATCGCATCGAAGGCGTTGTCGCCGAACACCTTGTGCAACTCCAGCCAGTCGGCGACGCGAACGTCGTAGAGGGCCACGCCGTGCGCCTGGGCGTTGGCGATGGTCTTTTCGATCATCGTCGGCGCGCCATCGGTGGCGGTCACCTTGAAGCCGGCCTGGGCGAGTTTGACGGCGTGAAAGCCGGTGCCGGTCGCGATGTCGGCGACGTGCTCGAAGCCGTAGGCGTCGAGGATGCGGTGGAAGAACCGGGATTCGCTGTCCTCGCGGCCGTCCCAGCCGATCAGGTCGTCCCAGTTTTCGACGAAGTCGGTGGTGTACTCGTTGACGTAGGTGTCGTTGGCCAGAAGGTTGGTCGCCATATGGTTCTCCTTGCGGTTACCGGCACAGGCTCGACGCGCGCAAAAGATCGCCGACCGTGTTCACGCGTGGGCGGGCCCGGCGCAACCGGTGGTGGATAGGGCGTGATGGAGCCGAGCGCACGAGGGCGCGCGGTTTGCCGCCCATGTCGTTTTCAATGAACGCGTGACGCAGAATGGCAAGAATGCGCCAAAACAGAAGCTAGGAATCGAAGAAAATTCCTGCTATAAGCCTCAGCCGTTTAGAATCTTCTGTGATGGTCGTGGCCGCATTTTGCTCGTGAATCGAGCGCCGCGGCTGCTCTAGAGCGGCTGCTCAGTCCAGCCCGACGCTCTTTTTCGCGGTCTTGCTGTTCTTGATCCGCACGACGACGTCGATGCGTTCGATTTCCTTGCCGGGAGGTGGCTCCGGCAGGTGGGTGATGGTCACGACATCGCTCGGAATGTCGTAGATTTCACCGGTCGATTTGTCGAAATAGTGGCAGTGCGAGCTGGTATCGGTGTCGAAATAGGATTGGCCCGAGCCGACGACCACTTCGCCCATCAGTCCGGCCTGGGTGAA
>JAABSG010000370.1 GCA_011390475.1 Geminicoccaceae bacterium
GGACCTTCGTCCACATCGTTCTGCCACTGGTCAAACCCGGCCTGGTGGCGGCCGCGGTCGTCGTCTTCACCCTGACCCTGACCGATTTCGCCATGCCGGCGATCATGGGTGGCGGCCGCAACGATTTCTTGGCCAACGGCATCTACGACGCCTTCTTCCGCCTCTCCGACCCCGGCCTCGGGGGTGCCCTGGCCATCGTCCTGACCCTGATCGGCACGACCATCGCCGGCTTCATGCTGGCTCTTTTCGGCCTCGGCACGCTCGGCTACGTCAGGCGCAACCCCTGAGATGCAGACTATGAGACGCACGCCCTTCACCATGCTGCTCGTGGCCGTGGTCGTTTTCGACCTCGTCTTCTTGGCCCTGCCCAACATCGTCATCGTGATGATCTCGTTCACCTCGGGCAACATGGTGGCCTTTCCGCCCGAAGGCTTCAGCTTGCGCTGGTACGAGGCTCTTCTGACCCGCCCGGAATTCATGGCGGCCCTGCAGCGCTCGCTTTGGGTGGGTCTGGTGTGCACCGCCTTGGCCGTCCCCGCCGGCACGCTGGCAGCCTTGGCCCTGGCCCGCTTTCGCATCCGCTTTCCGACCGGCCTCCAGCTCTACCTCCTGCTCCCCTTCACCATCCCGCTGGTCGTCTCCGGCATCGCGTTGATGCTGCTCTTCGGTCGGGCCGGGCTCTTGGGCTCGGTTTGGCCGGTCGGCATCGCGGCCTGCGTCATCAACCTGCCCTTCATGATCTGGGCCGTGGCCGCCTCGGTGAACCACCTCGACCCCGACCTCGAGAACGCCGCGATGAACTGCGGGGCGCCGCCGACCCACACCTTCTTCACGGTCACCCTGCCGGCGGTGGCGCCGGGTATCCTGACGGGTGCGCTGATCATGTTCATCCTCGCGGTCAACGAGTTCCTGGTCAGCCTGATGCTGGTCGATGCGCGGATCGTCACGCTGCCGGTGCTGGTCTACAACGCCATCCGCAACATCATCACCCCCGACCTCGCCGCCGTCTCTGTCGTCTACCTGTTGATCGCGATTGCCGCCATTTGGGTCCTCGACCGCCTCGTCGGCCTCGACATCCTCCTCGAGAACAAGCGGAACTGACATGCTCAACTTCTTCGAGCTCGCAAAGCTCTCCAAGGCCCAGCGCACGGCATTGCTCGAGCGCACCGAGGCCGATCTTTCGACCTTCATGGAGCCGGTGGCTCGCATCGTTGCCCAGGTTCGCGAAGGCGGCGACCAGGCGATCGTCGAGCTCGCCAAGGGGATCGATCGGATCGGCCTCGATGCGGACAGTCTCGAAGCCACGGAAGAGGAATTCGAGACCGCCGAGAAGTCGCTCTCCCAGGACGTCAAGGACGCGATCCACTACGCCACGGACAATATCCGCCGCTTCCACGAACGGCAGAAGCCCGAGGACATGTGGGTGATGGAGATCCGCCCGGGTGCGTTCGCCGGCGAGCGCTGGACGCCGATCGGCTCGGTCGCCTGCTACGTCCCGCGCGGCAAGGGCGCCTTTCCGTCGGTGATGATGATGACCACCATCCCGGCCGTGGTGGCCGGCGTGCAGGAGATCATCGTCCTCACCCCGCCAACGCCCGAAGGCGGCATCGACGCCGCCTCGCTCTTTGCCGCGAAGACCGCGGGCGTCACCAGGGTCTTCCGGGTCGGCGGGGCCGTGGCCGTGGCGGCCGCCGCCTTCGGCACGAAAAGCGTGCCCAAGGTCGTCAAGATCGTCGGCCCCGGCAGCCCCTGGGTCGTGGCCGCCAAGCGTTACTTGGCAGACAAGATCGACACCGGCTTGCCGGCGGGCCCCTCGGAATCGATCGTCCTGGCCGATGCCACGGCCAACCCCGACATCGCTGCCTTGGACCTCCTGATCGAAGCCGAGCACGGCCCCGACAGCAGCGCCTATCTCGTGACCGACAGCCGTGAGATCGCCGAACAGGCCCTGGCCCGCCTGCCGGAACTGATCGCCAATCTCGGCCCCGAACGACAGAACTACATCCACGCCGTTTTGGGCGGCAAATGCGGCGGCATCGTGCTCGCCCCGTCATGGGAGGAAGCGATCCGCTTCACCAACGACTACGCGCCCGAGCACCTGGGCATCCTCTCGGCCGAGCCCTGGCAGCATCTGGGCTCGATCACCGATGCCGGTGAAATCCTGCTCGGCGAGAACACGCCGATGACCATCGCCAATTTCTGCCTCGGCCCCGACTGCGTCCTGCCGACGGGCGGCTGGGCCAAGACCTTTTCGGCCTTGGGCGTGCAGGACTTCATGAAGCGCACCAGCCTCGGCCACATCACGCGCGCGGGCTTCGCCGAGCCGGCCCACCACGCGAAGGTCCTGGCCACCTACGAAGGCTTCGAAGCTCACGCCCAGGCCCTCTCGGAAATCCGCGAACGCTTCAGGCCCTGACGGAAAATCGGCCTCGAGGGGCGTTTGGTCGCTTCTCCCACGGCCGGAATCGGCGGTACTCTCCAGGTTGGATCGGAAGGGTAGCGACCATGCGGCGACAGTGGCGGCGGCGGGCAGGGCAGGGGGCGCTTCTTGCACTCCTGCTGCAGCTCGTCTTGCCGTTCCTCACCGTCCAGCAGGCGATCGCCCGGCCGGGCCTCGATGCACCTTTCGTCATCTGCACCAGCGCCGGCCTCGTCTGGGTCAATGCCGACGGCAGTCCGGCGGACGGCGGCGCGCCCGGCGGCGGCCAGGACGACACCGCTGCCCACCACTGCCCGATCTGCTTCGCCAAGCAGTTGGCGGCAGCAGCCCTCGTTCCGGCGGCCCCACCACTACTGTTCGCCGGGCCAGTCGCCGCCGTGCTCGCCGCCGGCATCTCGGCGGCCCCCAGCGTTGCGTCGAGCGCCCCGCCGCTGCCGGCCCGCGGCCCGCCGTTCGTCGGCTGACCCCTGCCGTGAACGATCTTTTCCGCAATCCGACCGGGCCAGCCGACGCCGACCGCGCATCGGCTCGGCTGCTGGAGACAAACCATGTCGCGTAGCACAATCCCATCGGCGGCAGCCATCGCCGCGATCATCACCCTGGGCCTGACCGCTCCCGGGTTCGCCCACGACTTCAGCCTGGGCGACCTCCACGTCGATCACCCCTGGGCCCGCGCCACCGCCCCGCAGCAGGCGAA
>JAABSG010000371.1 GCA_011390475.1 Geminicoccaceae bacterium
ACTCGCCCGCCCCCGGCAGGTGCGTTTGCGCCATGAGGGCAACTACATCCGGCCGCTGCCGGACCGGGAGACGCACGGCGCCGGAAGAGCTGGCGGATGGGGTGGGATTCGAACCCACGGTGGGCTTTACCCCACGGCGGTTTTCAAGACCGCTGCCTTCAACCACTCGGCCACCCATCCACGCCGCACCCCTATAGTATGGTGAAGTGCGGCCGATCAATTGCCGAAAGCGTTCGCGTCGGGCGCGGTGCCAAGCTCTTAAGCGAACGGCGATCGAGAGCTGACCACGGCCTCGCCGCCTGCTAGAGACGGGTGCAAAGGAGAACCGCTCGATGCGTGACTTTCAGCTGCCCGGCCGCTCGCCGGCGATTGCCGCCTCCGCTATGGCCGCGACCTCGCACCCCTTGGCGACCATGACCGCCCTCGATGTGCTGAGGTCCGGGGGGACTGCCGCCGATGCCGCGGTGGCGGCCTGTGCCGTGCAGTGCGTCGTCGAGCCGCAGATGACCGGCATCGGTGGCGATTGCTGGGTGCTCTACGCCCCGGCCGGGGGCGGCGTCGATGCCTTGAACGGCTCGGGCTGGGCGCCGGCCGCCGTCTCGCTCGACAAATTGCGCCTCGAGGGGCTGACCGAGATGCCCGATGGCGGGGCGCACAGCGTCACCGTGCCGGGTGCCATCCGCAGCTGGCAGGCGCTGCTCGACAAGCGCGGTACGAAGAGCCTGGACGAGCTGCTGCAGCCCGCGATCCGCCTGGCGCAAGGCGGCTATCCCGTGCATCCCAAGGTTGCCTTCGACTGGAACCGCGCCGCTTGGCGGCTGGAGCGCAGCGACGCCGGGCGGGCCATCTACCTGCCGGGTGGCAAGGCGCCGGCGATGGGCGATACCATCCGTCTCGAAAAGCTGGGCGAGACCCTGCAGACCATAGCGAGGCGCGGCGCCGACGCCTTCTACGAGGGCCCGCTGGCCGCCGCCATGGTGGCCAGCCTGAAGGGCTTCGGCGGTCTGCACAGCGAAGCCGATTTCGCCGATTTCCAGCCCGAATGGGTCGAGCCGATCAGCGCTGGCTACAAGGATGTCCGCGTCTTCGAATGCCCGCCCAACGGCCAGGGTGTGATCGCCCTCCTGATGCTGCAGATCCTCGAGAATTTCGACCTCGGCGGCCTCGACCCCAACGGCCCCGAGCGCTTTCACCTCGAGGCCGAGACCACGCGCCTGGCCTTTCGCGACCGCGATGCCGCCATCGCCGATCCGCGCCAGCGTGACATCCCGATCGATCGGCTCCTCTCCAAGGACTATGCCGCGACGCTCGCCGGTATGATCGACAGGTCGCGCGCCATGGCGGATCTGCCGCCGCCGCTGCTGCCGGAGCACAAGGAGACCGTTTATCTCACCGTGGTCGACCGGGACGGCAACGCTTGCTCCTTCATCAACTCCGTCTACGACAGCTTCGGCTCCGGTCTCGTCTGCCCCGAGACCGGCGTGGTCTTCCACAATCGCGGCCGGGCGTTCAGTCTCGATGCCGACCATCTGAACGCCATCGCGCCCAGAAAGCGCCCGATGCACACCATCATCCCGGGCCTCGCCTTCAAGGGCGACCAGCTCTGGACCACCTTCGGCGTCATGGGCGGCGACTACCAGCCGGTCGGCCACAGCCGCCTCATGGTCAACCTGCTCGACTTCGGCATGGACCCGCAGGAAGCCCTCGACGCGCCGCGCGCCATGGCCTATCCGGGCCCGCTTCTGGTCGAAAACGGGGTGCCGGCCGCAACCGTCGAGCGCTTGCGCGCCATGGGCCACCAGCCTGCCCCGGCCGCGGCGCCCTGGGGTGGCGGCCAGGCGATCACCATCGACCGCGCCCGCGGCGTGCTGATCGGCGGCTCGGATCCCAGGAAGGACGGCTTGGCGCTCGGTTACTAGAGATCGGGTTTCTGAAGATCGGGACATCGACCGGCATGATCCGCCACATCGTCTTCTTCTCCGCCAAGGACCCGGCCGACCTCGAGCGAATCGAGGTGGGTCTGAAGCCGCTCGAGCAAATCCCGGCGGCAGCACTGCTCGAGGTCCGCCGCAATCTCGCCCGCGACCAGCTCGGCAACGAGATCCAAATCGTCGTCTACGGCGAATTCGCGGATCAGGCGGCGCTCGACGCCTACAAGGCCGATCCCCGCTACGCCGAGGCGATCCGCGTCGTCCGCCCATTGCGCGAGCTCCGTTTCGCCGCCGACATCGAGAGCACCCCCGGCGGAGCCGGCCGAGCTTGACCATGCGGCGCTCGGCGTTGGCTTCGGCCCTCGGCCTTTGCGTCCTGCTCGTTGCCGCCTGCGCCCGCCTCCCCGACGGTGACCGCCCGCCGTCGCTGGCCTTCACCGATACCGCCGATACCGGCCTCGGCCGGCATATCGCCCCGCTCATCGACGCCCACCCCGGCCGGTCCGGCGTCCACCTCCTGGGCAACCCGCGCCGCGCCTTCGCCACGCTCCTGGGCTTGGCCTCCACTGCCGAACGCTCGCTCGATGTGCAGACCTACACCTGGCACACCGACACCACGGGCTGGCTCCTGCTCCACGCCGTCTGGCAGGCGGCCGAGCGCGGTGTGCGGGTCCGCGTTCTCCTCGACGACCTCAACACCGCCGGCAAGGACTGGGTGCTGGCGGCCCTCGACGCTCACCCGCTGATCGAGATCCGCCTGTTCAACCCGTTCGCCAACCGCCACCTGCGCTTTCTCGACGTCGCTCGCGACTTCCTCGGCAGCAACCGGCGCATGCACAACAAATCCTTCACCGCCGACAACCAGGCGACCGTCCTCGGCGGCCGCAATATCGGCGACGCCTATTACGCCGACGGCGCCAGGGTCACCTTCGCCGATCTCGACATGCTGGCGGTGGGCCCGGTGGTGCACGACGTCTCGACTCAGTTCGACCTCTTCTGGAACAGCCGCTTTGCGATCCCGGCGAGCGAGGTGATCCGCCTCTATGCGCCACCGCCGCCCGACTACCTCCAGCAGCAAACGGCGGCCAGGCTGGCCACGCCCGCGAGCCTCGCCTACGCCAGGAGCCTCTACGCTGCCCTGGGCCTGGACGATGTCGTCGGCCTCGATGACGCGCGCACCGTCCAGGCGAGCGTCGGCAG
>JAABSG010000372.1 GCA_011390475.1 Geminicoccaceae bacterium
CCTCCTCCTCCTCCGCGCGCGGGTCGAGGTGCATGGTTTCCTGCGTGGCTCCCTGCATGGCGCCTTGGATCACGTCGGCGCCGGTGGCGAAGGCTGGGCGGCTCTCGGCCACGGGGGGGCGAATTCGCGTTCGGTAGACGGCGTGGGCGGCGATGGCGAGGTAGGTGACGGCGAGGAAGAGGAAGAGGGCGCCGGGCTGTGCCAGTTGCATCATTGGGGCGGCGATGGCGGGGCCGAGGGTGGAGCCGGCGCCGAAGACGAGCAACAGGCCGCTGGAGACGGCGACGAACTCGCCTTCGGAGGCCCGATCGTTGGCGTGGGCAACGGCCACCGGGTAGAGCGTGTGCATGGCGCCGCCCATGACGGCGATCATCAAGATGACGGTGGTGGGGTCTCTGGCGTCGAGGAGGTGGATGGTCGACGCGATGGCGGCACCGGCCAGCGCCGTTGCGATCAGCACCCAGCGGCGATCCAGGTGGTCGGAGAGCTTGCCCACTGGGGCCTGCATGACGGCGCCACCGACGATGGCGCCGGCGACCAGCAGGGCTACCGCGCCCACGGGCAGGCCGATGGCGCCGGCATAGACCGGGGCCAAGGCGCCGAAGGCGCCGTTGGCGAGGCCGACGCCGAAGCAGGCGACGACGGCGATGGGCGAGACGCGGATCAGCCGGCGGATGTCGAGCTTCACCTCGTGCAGCGGGTCGGGGGCGCGACTGGAGCTGAGCGCGGTCGGCACCAGCGCCAAAGCGGCCAGGATCGCGACCAAGACGAAGGGCTCGAAGCCCGAGGGGCTGTAGAGGGTGACGACCAGTTGGCCCATGACCGAGCTCGCGAGGTTGACCACCATGTACCTGGCGAAGACGCGGCCACGGGTTTCGCTGGTCGCACTTTCGCTGAGCCAGCTTTCGATGATCATGGTGCCACCGGCAAACGCGAAGCCGGTGGCGGCGCGGACCAGGATCCAGGCGATCGGCGTGACGACGAGGATGTTGAGCAGTGCGGTGACGCCGACCAAGGCCGCCATCACGCCGAAGACGCGGATGTGGCCGACAGATGCGACGAGGCGCGGGGCATAGAGACAGCCGGCCACGTAGCCGGCGGCAAACGCGCTACCGATCAGGCCGATGAGCGAGGTCTGAAAGCCCTCGAGCTCGGCACGGATCGGCAGCGCCAAGCCCAAGAGCGCGCCGGCGGCGAAGAGCAGGCCGGCGCCGAGCAGCAGCGCGCTGGTGCGCAGGGGTATCTGATCCGCCATGGCCAAGCGGTGTAGCGGACGTCGCTCCCGGTGCCTAGTCCGGGCGGCGGCCGGCTACCAGCCGATGAAGATGCCGACCTCGCCCGGCATGCCGCCCGGGAAGTTGAGGATCTGCGCCTTGACCTTGTAGCCCAGGGGCTCGAGCTCTTTTTTGAACACATCCTCGTAGCCGGCCTTTGCACGGCCGGTGAGCGTGCTCGGCCAGTCCGGCTCGAAATTATTGACCGCTCGGCCCTTGTCCGACAGCCACTCCGCGGGGAAGCGCATGACCATGATTTCGTTCTGACCGCGCTCGATGGCGGCGTTCACGGCGCGATTGAGGCGCTCTTGCCAGTCGGGCCGTGGTCCCTCGGTCATGAACGACTTGTGGACATCCTCCTCGTGGGACTGCTTCTTCTTCATCGCCTCCATGGCCTCACGCAGACGCTGGCGTTCGACCTCCTCGGCGCGTTTCTTGATGTCGGCTGGGGTGAGAACTGCGGTCATCGGCATTATTCCTCCACTAATCACGATCCCGAGTGGTGTCGCGGTCGTTGCAAAGGTCTTCTCGCTCGAAGGTACGCTTACCATCGAAGCCGTCAATCTCGATGAAAGCCAACTCGGCGAAAGCAATCATGACGTGCGGTCTGAGAGCGGCTTGCCGGGCTCACCTAGCGGAGATCTTCCTCGGTCCTGATCCAGGTGCAGCGTTCGTCGACCACCGGCAGGGTCTCGGTCTGGCCGAGGCCGGCGGTCATCAGCGCGATGACGCGCTCGTCGGCCTCGTAGTCGCTGTGCGCGGCCAAGGGGTTGGCGAAGGTGCCGGCACCCGGCACGCTGATCACGTTGGCGACGTTGAGGGTAACGTTGGCGACCCTGGGACAGAGCCGGGAATCGATGTCGTATTGGGTGAAATCGTCCGGGATCGGGTAGCTCATGATGTCGTTGGGGTCGTTGAAGGCGATGAGATTGGTCTCTTGGAACAGCCGGTCGGCGAGCTTGGCCCCGCCCGGCCGGCAAAAGGCGCCGACTTCGCCCGCCACCGGCACGGGCTCGAAGCCCGCCTGCAGGAGCGGCAGCTGGTTGGCCAGCATGAAGACGGTGGTCGGGTGGCGCTGCAGCTTGGCCTTGAGCGGGGCGGCGGCCGGGTTGGTCTGCAGTTGCGAATCGATCCCCACGGCAGTGGTCTGCAGCGCGTCGAGGACGATCCGGCTGCCGAGGCTGTGGGTGACGAAGAAGATAGAGTCCGGATCGACGCGGCTGCCGAACTTCGGTCCCTCCAAGAGGCACGGCTCGCCGTTCTCCGGGAAGTCGTCCCAGGTGCTGCTGTAGGCCCAGCACACGCCCTGGCGCACGGCGGTGAGGATGCGCTCGCGGCCGCGGCCGACATAGACCAAGGGATCGACCAGGGCGTCGTTGGCGAAGGCCTTGGCGGCGCGGTTGAAGGTGGAGCGCTGCCGGGCGAAGACCTCGCTGTTGTCGAAGGCGAGGCGCTCTCTCGCCGGATCGCTGAGCCCGGACCAAGTGAGCTCGTAGAACAGCATCTCACGTTCGCGCGCGGCGTCGGTGAAGCGGCGGGCGGTGAAGGTGGCGAGCGTCTCGCCCGGGAAGACCGGTGTCACGATCTCGGTCGTCTTGATCTGCGGCGACATGACGTCGAGGCCGAGACTGCGCGCCAGGTTGGCGCTCACCGTGCCCGAGTAGCCGGGCTGGTGCCGGCTGATGCCGTGCACCATCATGACCTTGAGCAGCGAGCGCTGGTCGGCGGGCACGGTGCCGATCGGCGGCTGGCCGCGCTGCGTCTCGAGCGCCTGCAGCGTGCCGGTGAAGGCGGCCCCCTCGATCTCGCAGGCGCGGATGTCTTCCCCGTCCTCGCCGAGCTGGCCGAGCACGGCG
>JAABSG010000373.1 GCA_011390475.1 Geminicoccaceae bacterium
TCATCTGTTCGATCGAGCGCACAACGCCATTGATCTGCGGGTACCAGGCATCGGTCGCGATCAGCAGGCGCATGGGCGCTGGTCCAGGGTCGTCGCGGCGGGGCTGCAGGCTGGTCACGTATCCTCGCACATCTGCCTCCACCGCTTACCTAAGCGGCGGACGGTAAAGGCGCCAACGCAAACGGCTCGACCGATGGTCAACTCGGGTTGATCGTGGCCGGCAAACGCCATGCGCGATGGGCGAATGCAGGATCGCTCAGCCGTCCTTGCTCGCCGTCTGCATCGCCAATGCGACGCGATTCATGAAGCCGGCATCGTCGCCCCGGGCCAGCAAAGGTGCGGATTCCGCCAGGCCGTCGAGCAGGGGCTCGAGCCAATCCGCATCGGCTTTGTGAAAATCGCTCAGCACATGGCCGATGACGCGGTCCTTGTGCCCGGGATGGCCGATGCCGAGGCGCACCCGCTTGAAGTCCGGCGAGCCCAGATGGGCCGCCAGGCTCTTGAGCCCATTGTGACCGGCGACCCCGCCACCTTGCTTCACCCGGACCTTGCCGGGCACCAGATCGAGCTCGTCGTGAAAGACGACGATGTCGGCGAGTGGGATCTTGAAGAACCGCATGGCCTCGCCGACCGACTGGCCCGAGAGGTTCATGAAGGTCATCGGTTTCAAGAGCAGGGCGCGCACAGGCCCCAGATCACCCTCGGTCAGCTCGCCCTGGAACTTGCGGCGCCAGGGCGCCATCCGATGGCGCCAGGCGACGGAATCCATCGCCATGAAGCCGATATTGTGGCGATGGCGGGCATAGGACGGGCCCGGATTGCCGAGACCGACAAACAGCTTCGGTCCACCTGCCATCCCGGCCCGCCCGCTCGGCCCGCCTGCAGCGACGACTCAGTCCTCGGCCTCTTCCTCGCCGCCTTCGCCTGCCTCGCCTTCTTCCTCGCCCGCGGGACCACGGCCGACGACGGCGCAGATGGTGAAGTCGCGGTCGGTGATGGTCGGCGTGACGTTGGCCGGCAAGGTGATGGCGCTGATATGCACCGAATCACCGATCTCGACACTGGCGAGATCGACGTCGATCTGCTCCGGGATGGCCTCGACCGGACAGACCAGCTCGATCTCGCGGCGAACGACGTTCAAGACCCCGCCGCGACGGATGCCCGGGCATTTCTCTTCGTTGAGGAAGTGCACCGGCACTTCGACCGTCACCGTCGAGCCCTTGGCGGCCCGGAGGAAATCGACATGCAGAGGGTGCCCCTTCACGGGGTGGGTCTGGGCTTCGCGCGGCACCACCTGGATTTTCTTGGCGCCCAGATTGAGGGAGACGACCGAGCTGAAGAAGCGCGGGTTCATCTCGAGCTCGCGTTTGATCTCGCGCTCGACCAGGGCGATCTTCAAGGGCTCTTCCTTGCCGCCATAAACGATGGCCGGCACCATTTTCGTCTTGCGCAGTGCTCGCGCCGCTTCCTTGCCGGTCCGCTCGCGCGGCTCGGCCGTCAATTGAATGGCATCACTCATCGTTCGATCCTTTCACCCCTCCGGCACAGGCACCATTACCCGCCCCGGACAGATTTTTTGCAATGAGCCCTCGGCTCGCGAAGGCCGGTCGGCCAATGGGCGAGCGCTCGCGGCGGGTTGTAGCCGCTGGCGGCGATTCCGCCAAGTGGCGGATGGCGGAGCTAGTCGAACAGGCTGGAGACCGAGCTCTCGCTGGCGATGCGACTGATGGCCTCGCCCATCAATTGCGCCACCGAGAGCACGCGAATCTTGTCGGTGACCCTGACCCCCTCGGTCGGGCGGATACTGTCGGTGATCACCAGCTTGTCGAGTGAGGAGGCCGCGATCCGGGCGACGGCTCCACCCGAAAGCACGCCATGCGTGCAATAGGCCTGCACCGAAGTGGCGCCTGCCGCCAACAGCGCGTCGGCTGCATTGCAGAGGGTGCCACCGCTGTCGACGATGTCGTCGACCAGGACGCAATGTCGACCCTCGACCTCGCCGATGACGTTCATCACCTCCGAAACACCGGCGCGCTCGCGTCGCTTGTCGATGATCGCGAGGTTGGCGTCGATCCGCTTGGCATAGGCACGGGCCCTGGCCACGCCGCCGACATCGGGCGAGACGATCAGGACGTTGTCCGAGCCCAGATTGTTGGCGATGTCCGGGGCCATCAGGGGCGCCCCGTAGAGATTGTCGACCGGGATGTCGAAGAAGCCCTGGATCTGCCCTGCATGCAACTCCAACGTGAGAACGCGATTGGCGCCGGCCTCGGTGATCAGGTTGGCGACCAGCTTGGCCGAGATCGGCGTCCGCGGGCCGGGCTTCCGGTCCTGCCGGGCATAGCCGAAATACGGGATGACCGCGGTGATCCGCCGGGCCGAGGCGCGCCTGAGCGCGTCGATGCAGACCAAAAGCTCCATCAAATTGTCGTTCGCCGGATACGACGTGGACTGGATGATGAAGACATCCTCGCCGCGCACGTTCTCCTGGATCTCGACGAAGATCTCCATATCGGCGAAGCGATGCACCGAGGCCTTGGTCAGATCGACCCGCAAATAGGCCGCGATCGCCTCGGCCAGCGGCCGATTGCTGTTGCCGGCGAGAAGTTTCATGGGCGGCCGCCTATCGCGAAATAGTGGAGGGGATGGCCGGGGTTTTATCAACCAGACGGCGGGAAGTAAACGCTGCAACTTCGTGACGACGGGATGATGGTATGCACCGTGCTATGCCTCGACCACGAGCTCGAGCGGCAGGGTGGAAAGGCTCTCCGGGCCGCTTTCGGTGACGATCGAGGTCCGCCCCAGCGTCATCGCGGTCTCGCTCTCGCTGTCGGCGAGGATCATGTGGAGGAAAAAGACCATGCCGGGTTCGACGACCACCGGATTGCCGGCATAGGCCATCGGCCAGTCCATCCAGGACGGCGCATAGACCGCACCGAGCGAATAGCCGCAGGCATTCAATCGGTGCGCGCCCATGCCGAGGCCATCCAGCGTCTCGGCATGCGCCGCAAAGACCTCGCCCACGGTCTGCCCCGGTCGCAGCCGCTCCTCACACGCCGAGAGCGCGTCCTTGGCGGCTCGGAACAGCTCCTGATGACGCGGCCGCGGCCTGCC
>JAABSG010000374.1 GCA_011390475.1 Geminicoccaceae bacterium
CGGTTCGCGCCGCCGAGCGGCGGACGTTCGGCTTCTGGCGCCGGGCCGAAGCCGAGGCGATCGGGGTGCTCGACGACTTCGGCCTGGCCGAGCTCGCCGATCGGCCGGCGGGCGACCTCGCGCATGGCCAGCAGCGGCTGGTCGAGCTCGCCATGGTGGTGGCGGCGCGGCCCCGGGCGATCTTGATGGACGAGCCCTTCGCCGGCCTTGCTCCGGACGACCGGCCGGCCTTGGCGGATCGCCTCCGAGGCTTGAAGGCGGCGTCTGCGCTCCTGCTGGTCGAGCACGACATGGACGTGGTGTTCAGGTTGGCCGACCGGATCACGGTCCTGGTCGCGGGTGCCGTGATCGCGAGCGGGCCGCCCGCCATCGTGCGCGCCGATCCCGAGGTGCAGCGGGCCTATTTGAAGGATGACGGCTGATGCTCCGGGTCGAGCGCCTGGCCGCGGCCTATGGCACCACGCAGGTGTTGTTCGACGTCTCGCTCGAGGTGGCCCCGGGGGCCGTGGTCGGGCTGCTCGGCCGCAACGGCATGGGCAAGACGACGCTGATCCGCAGCCTCTTCAACCTCACCCGCAGGCAGGGCGGCAGCGTCACCTTCGAGGGCGAGGATCTGGCAGGCCAGCCGCCGCACGAAGTCGCTCGCCGGGGCCTGGCACTGGTGCCCGAAGGCCGGCAGATTTTCCCCAACCTCTCGGTCGAGGAAAACCTGGTGGCCACCGCGCGTCCGGGCGATTGGCGGCTGGCGCGGGTGTTCGAGCTCTTTCCGCGCCTCGCCGAGCGCAAGCGGAACCCCGGCGGCTCACTCTCCGGCGGCGAACAGCAGATGCTGGCGATCGGCCGGGCCCTCATGACCAATCCGCGGCTGCTGATCCTCGACGAGGCGACCGAGGGCTTGGCCCCTGCCGTGCGCGGCGAGATCTGGCAACGGATCAGGGCCCTGCGCGAGACCGGGATCAGCATCCTTCTGGTCGACCCCCATCTCGGCCATCTTCTGCAGATCAGCGACAGCAACGTGATCGTCGAGAACGGCCACAGCGTCTGGCACGGCAGCTCCGCCGAGCTGCAGGCCGTGCCCGAGTTGCAGCGGCGGTATTTGGCGATTTGACGAACCGATTTGGCAGGCTTGGCGGAATGGGTTAGCGTTGAGATGCAGGCATGACACTGCTTCAAGCAACCAAAAGGGAGACATGTCCATGAGTGACAAGAACGCCTATCAGCAGAAGCTCGAAGCGCAGCTCCAGGAGTGGCAGGCGGAGATCGAAAAGCTTCGGGCCAAGGCCGACAAGGCCAATGCCGAGGCCAGGATCAAATACGACGAGCAGATCGAGGAGCTGGTCGCCTACCAGAAGAAGGGGCAAAAGCAGCTCGCCGAGCTGCAGCAGGCCAACGAGAGCGCTTGGGCCGACATGAAGGCCGGAATGGAGAAGGCCTGGGACGACATGGCGAAGGCTTGGAAGAGCGCGATGAACCGGTTCAGCTGAGCCGACCGCATTCTCGGGAGGGGGCGGTCACTGCTGGCGTGGCCGTCCCTTTTTCGTGCCCGGCGGATTTTGCCGAGACTCGCGCCGAGGCCAACGAATTCGGGCGAAAGTCGCTTGCCGGTTCACAAGCCGCAATCATTCGTTATGCTTTGCTTCACTGAACGCAACCAGGGACGAAAACGCTGACCGCCAGCCACTATCCGCGATTCTATTCCGCTGTGGACGGGTTGTTCACCGCCGAGACGATGGTGGGCGAGCTCGAGCGCATCCGCTCGTTGGGCTTCGACCGGTTGCATCTGCAAGGACCCGTGCCACCGTCGCCAGCCCTCCTGTCCGCGGCCTCGGCGGTCGGGTTGGCACCCGTGCTCGACCTCGACGTGGCCCGGGTTGCAGCGCAAAGCCCCTTGGTCCGACTGGCGCCCGAGCTCTTCGTTCCGGTGATCGCCGAGGCGGCCGCGGCCCTCGATCCGCGGCGGCCCGATACGACGCTGATGCAGCCGGCGGCAGGAGCCGACGAGGGGCGCCTGGTCGAGGTGGTTGTCGCGCACGCCAAAACCCTGATGAACGGTGGCGCCACAGGCTTCGTTGCGCGTTCTGCCCTGCTGCTGCCGGCCTCCTTTTGGGCGGCGCTGATCGGCCGGTTGCGCACCGAAGCGCCCGGGCTGCTGTTGGTCGGCGATACGCTGGGTGGCGCACCCGAAGCGGTTCACGCATTGGCCGGGCTCGGCTTCGACTATCGTCTCGGCAGCGTCGCCTGGTGGGATTGCCGCGCCCCCTGGTTCTTGGCCCAGGAAGGCGAATTCGCGGCGGTGGCGCCGGCAATCGGCTTTCCCGAGCCGCTTGCGGGGCCGCGACTGGCGAGCGGTGGCACGGAAGAGTTGGCGCGGCAGCGGCTCAGGCTCGCGGCGCTGACCTCGTCCGGTCTCATGGTGCCGGCAGGCTTCGAGTACGGCGCCGTGGCACCGCTCGATCCGGGCGAGACGCGGGCGGGCGATCTGGCGCATTGGCGGAGCCACGCGGCCTATGACCTTTCGGCCGAGCTCACCGCCTTGAACGCCGCGCTCGCCGATCTCGGCCTCCGTGGTCCGATCGTGCCGGTCAGTGGGCCCTCGGACGATGCGGTGGTGCTGCTTCGCCTGTCGGGGGGGACGGCCGAGCGGAGTGCCGGGGCTGCCGTCTTGATGCTCAACCCGAACGATCATGTGGCGGCTGGCGCGGCGGCGGGGCCGGTCTTGCGAGCGGCGGACGGGCGGTTCGGCGATTTCACCGAGGTCACGGGCGAGGGTACGCTGGTGCCGGGTGAGACCGTGACTCTGCCACCTTTGGCCGCGCGGGTGTTTCAGGCCGAGCGGCTGGTCCGCGCGGCACCACCGGTCGAAGTCAAAGCGGCCGAGGCGGCGCTGAAGCGGCTGGCTGCCGATCGGGTGGCGATCGAGGCGGTGGTGCCCGAGCTCGATGGCGGGCGGTTTCCGGTCAAGCGGGTGGTCGGCGACGTCTTCGAGGTCGAGGCGGACGTCTTCTGCGACGGCCACGACAAGATCGCCGCGGCCTTGATGATCCGCCACCAGGACGAGAAGGCCTTCACCGAGGTGCCGCTGGACTTCGTCGTCAACGACCGTTGGGCCGCC
>JAABSG010000375.1 GCA_011390475.1 Geminicoccaceae bacterium
GCGAAGGCCATCCTGCCGGCACCCCTGGCGATCTGGGCACTCCGCCGGAACATGTTGGCGACGTGGGGCAATCTCGCCTACGAGCTTTCTGTCGTGAACCGCCCGTTTCTCGGCCGGCAGAGCATCCTGCTCAACGATCCGGCCCTCATCCGCCATGTCCTGGTCGACAACCACGACGCCTACGGCCGGACGGCCGCCGGCATCCGCATCCTGGAGCCGATCACCGGCAAGGGCCTCTTCTTGAGCGAGGGGGCCCAATGGAAGCGGCAGCGGCGGCTGATGGCACCGGCCTTCGCGCCGCGCAATCTGGGCTTCGTCGCCGAAGCCTCGCTCGCCGAGGCCGAGCGCTATCTGAGCGGCCTCTCGGCCAGCCGCCGCAAGGCCGTCGACCTCCTCCACGCTTTTCAGGGCATCTCGCTCGAGATCGCCTGTCGGGTGCTGTTGAGCCAGTCGATGGACAGCCACGGGTCCGCTCTCCGTCGCTTGATCACCCGCTACGGCCGCCGCCACGCCAGGCCCTCGGCCTTCGACCTCCTCCTGCCCGACGATTGGCGCTCGCCCGACGATTTCGGCCGCCAGCGCTTCGCCAGGGAATGGCGCACCCTGGTCGACGGTATCGTCGCCGAGCGCGCCGCCCGGCCGCCGGCCGAAACGCCGTCCGACCTCTTCGATGCCATGCGGCAAGCCACTCTGGAAAGTGCCAGCGGGCCAGCCGGCGGCAAGGCCGCCGATGCTTTCGGGCCAGAGGAATTACGGGACCAGATCGGTACACTGATCGTGGCCGGCCACGAGACCACGGCTTTGGCCCTCTTCTGGTCGAGCTATCTCTTGGCGACCCATCCGGATGCCCAGGACGCGCTCGCGGCTGAAGCTCGAGCGGCCGATCTCTCACCCGACGGTATCGCCAGAGCTGCCCATGCCCTACCGATGGCACGGGCCGTGGTGTCCGAGGCGCTCAGGCTCTATCCCCCGGCCTTCACCCTGGTCCGCGAAGCGCGCCGGCCCGACCGGCTCGGCGATGTCGAGGTGGGCCAAGGGGCTCTCGTGGTCATCGCGCCCTGGGTGCTGCATCGGCACAAGCAGCACTGGGTCGAGCCCGACAGCTTCCGGCCAGAGCGCTTCCTGCCGGGTGCCACGCCGCCCGAACGCTTCACCTATCTGCCCTTTGGTGCTGGGCCCAGGGTCTGCATCGGCGCCCAGTTCGCGCTCACCGAGGCCGCCGTCGTCCTCGCCCGGATGGTCCGCGACTGCCGCATCGAACTCGTCGGCCGCCGCCCGATCCAGCCCGTGGGCGTCATCACCATTTACCCCGACCGCCCGCCGCCGTTCCGGCTCGTGCCGCGCTAGCGCAAAGTACTCCTGCCCAGCCGATTGCGGGTGCCCGGCCAGAAGGATTGCCGTGCCGCTTGCCTGCCGCCTGCGGCTCGGCTTATCCTGTCGGATGGGGCGGGCTGACACGAACCGTATGGCAGGACGGGCTAGTGCCGGAAGTTCGCCCATACTCGATGTATCGGGAGAGCGAAATGGTCCGTCACTGCACTCTGCGTTCCTGCCTCGCCGGCGGCGTTGCCCTATTGTCGGCATTCGCCATGGCCGCTCACGCAAATGATGACGACGACGAGGACGAAGCCTACCACTACAACTACATGTTCGGCACACCCAGCGATCCGGGCTCGGCCTGGACACTGGCCGTCGGCGGCCGGCTCTACGACAATTGGGCCGACGTCCTCGACACCGATTTGCCGGACCACACGCATCCGCTCTGGCCGGCCGCGAACACGGCGCACGAGGGGGGCACGACTTGGCGCTGCAAGTCCTGCCACGGCTGGGACTACCGCGGTGCCGACGGCAAGTATGCGACGGGCTCCTATGCCACCGGCATCAAGGGCGTTACCGGCATGGCGGGGGCGGAAATCGATGCCATCATGGCACTCCTCGGCGAACCGGCGCACGGCTACACCGACGACCTCGTGCCGGTCGAGGCGAAACGGCGGCTCGCCATCTTCATCAGTCAGGGTCTCGACGACACGCCGGCCTATGTCGACCTCGACGGAACAGTAACGGGCGACGCCGAGACCGGCCGCAACATCTTCCAGAACGTTTGCGCGTCGTGCCACGGTTTCGAGGGCAAGGCGCTCGACTGGGGCGAGCCGGACGCCCCGGCCTATGTCGGCACCGAGGCCAACGACAATCCCTGGGAGGTCTTCCACAAGATCCGCAACGGTCATCCCGGGACCGAGATGATCGCGTTGCGCGGCTTCGAGCCGGAAGTCGCGGCGGCCGTTCTCGCCTACGCACAGACCTTGCCCGTCGACTGAACGATCACGCCCCCGAGGCGGTCGGCCGCGTCAGGCGCGCCTTGCCGTTCGCCCGGCTGCCGCCTCGGCCCGGACGTTCAGCCAGATGCCGAGGAAGATGACGACCGCCCCGGCGAAAACCCAGGGATCGAGCGATTCGCCGTAGGCCAGAAGGCCGATGGCCGCGATCAGCGGCAGCCGGGCGAATTCCATCGGCAGGACGACCACCGCGTCGGCCAGGCTCAAGGCCCGGGTGAGGCAATAATGCGCGGAGAGCCCGGTCACGGCGACGCCGGCGATCCAGGGCAGGTCGGCAAGCGTCGGGGTGATCCAGAGCGATACCGCAAACGGCAGGCAGAGCAGCGTCTGGCTCAGGCACATCCAAAACAGGATGCCCCACGGCCGATCGGTCGCCACCAGCTTCTTGGTCAGCGCGTTGATGACGCCGAACGAGACGGCGGCGCCGATCACGGCGAGGATCATCGGCTCGAACGCGATCAGTCCCGGGCGGACGATGACGAGAACGCCGATGAAGCCGGCCGCCATGGCAACGACCCGCCAGCGACTCAGCCGCTCGCCGAGGAGGACGACGGCGGTCAGTGCGCCCCAGATCGGCGAGGTGAACTCGACCGAGAACACCAGGGCCAGGGGCAAGGCACCCAGCGCCGTGATCCATGAGATCTGGCCGACGAAATGGATGGTGTGGCGGACTGCCTGGACGACCGGCTGGGCCGAGCGCAGCACGGCCGGATCGCGGCGGGCGATGACGAGACCGATGAAGACGGCGCCGAAGAAGCTGCGCAGGAAGAGGA
>JAABSG010000376.1 GCA_011390475.1 Geminicoccaceae bacterium
AAGCTCAACTCATACGTTATATGAACTTCAGTTAGGCCTGCCAAGCGTTCACCGATGATCATCACTTGTCCCTCCTGCGCCACGCGCTACGAGATCCCGCCGAAAAACCTCGGCCCGGCGGGCCGCATGGTCCGTTGCACGAATTGCGGCCATCGTTGGTTCGTGAGCCATGACGAGACTGCCGCGCGCGAACGACCGGCCGACGACCTCGACGCCGGCCCCGACGTCGGCCCCGACGCCGACAGTGGGCCCGAAGCCGGCGCCGAACGCGCGGTCGAGTCCACCATTCCGCCGCCTTTGGACCGCGCGCCCGAGCTCGGAGCCTCGGGCGACAGTGGCCAGCAGCGCCGCGCCGCCAAAGCCACCCGCTCGACCGCCGCCACCATGGGCTGGCTCGCCGTCCTCCTCATCCTCTTGATCCTTACAGGCCTCGTGCTCGGCCGCAACGAACTCGTGGCCATCGCCCCGCAAACGGCACCGATTTATCAGCGCATCGGGCTGCCGGTGACCCAGCCGATCGGCCTCGAGCTGGCCGGCATCGTCTCCGAACGGCTGGCCGGCGACAATGGGGACACGCTCAGGATCACCGGTGCCGTGCGCAACATCGCCGGTGCCGAGCGAGCGGTGCCACGGCTGCGCGTGGCCCTCCTCGACAGTGCCCGCGACGAGGTGCTGGTGCGCGAGGTCGATGTCCCGCAAGCCGTGCTGAACGCTGGCGCCTCGACCCGCTTTTCGATCGATCTGGAAGACCCGCCAGCCGACGCGCGCAATTTCAGCGTCACCTTCGCGGTCGCGGACTGACCCCATGCGGGCGGCGGACGGCGGGCCGATGCAGCTGGCCTTGGCGGCGGCGAGACGGGCGAAAGCGGCCGGCGAGGTGCCGGTCGGCGCCGTCGTGGTCGATGCCTCGGGCGCGGTCTTGGCCACCACCCACAACCGGGTCGAGCAGGACCACGACCCCACGGCGCATGCCGAAATCCTGGCATTGCGCGAGGCCGGCCAGCGCCGCGGCACACCACGCCTGGTCGATTGCGACCTCTACGTCACCCTCGAGCCCTGCCCGATGTGTGCCCAGGCGATCGCCTTCGCCCGCATCCGCCGGCTCTATTTCGGCGCATCCGACCCCAAGGGCGGTGGGGTCGAGCACGGGGCCCGGGTTTTCGCGGCGTCCTCCTGTCACCACCGGCCGGAGGTCGTCGGCGGCATCCGCGAGACCGAGGCCGCAGCCCTCCTGCGCGGCTTTTTCGAGGAGCGCCGCTGATGCGCCGATCTTTTCTGGTGCCCGAGACCATCGAGACCGAGCGACTGACCCTCCGCCTCCCGGATGCCCTGGACATCGAGGCTTATGCGGCGATGCTCGCCGATCCCGAGGTCAACCACTTCATCGGTGGCGCCGAGCTGGGCAAGCCCGAAACGGCCTTTCGGTCGCTGGCTTGGCTCATCGGTCATTGGCACTTGCGCGGCTACGGCCCCTGGATCGTCATCGAGCGCTCGACCGGTGCTCTCGTCGGCCGCATCGGCGGCTACTACCCGCTCGGCTGGCCGGCTCCCGAGATCGGCTGGACGCTCGCCCGAGCGTCGTGGGGCAAGGGTTACGGCCGGGAGGCGGCGCTCGCGGCGCGCGCGGCCGTGCGCGCCCATCTGGCGCCAGAGCGACTGGTGAGCCTGGTCGCCACCACGAACGAGCGCTCGGCCAACCTCGCGCGCCGGCTCGGCTGCACGGCCGCCGAGACGATCGTGCTCGAGGGTTTCCCTTGCATCGTCTTCGAGCATCCGCGGCAAGCCGGCTGATCGAGGCAGCGCGGCCGCCGGGTTGGCGAGTGCCACCGCCGCCTCTACGTTGCGCGACGTTCAAACCGATCTGTTGCGGAGACCCATGTTTCGTTCCGGCGGGGTATTGCGCGAGGTGCTCTGGGGCCTGCGCCAGCACGGCCGCTCGCTCGTGCTCTACCACCTCTTCTTCACGGTTCTCGCGACCGTGCTGCTCCTGCCCGCGAGCTCCTGGCTGCTCACGGCACTGCTCGACAGCGCCGGCCAGCCGGCGGTCACCAATTTCGACATCCTGGCCTTCCTGCTCTCGCCCGTGGGGCTCTTCTGGCTCCTGGCCGCCGCCACCACGACCCTGACCTGGGTGATCGCCGATCAGGCCGGGATGATCGTGATCGCGGCTTCGACCGCACGCGGCCGCTACACCGCCGCCATGTCGGCGCTTTGGCATATCGGTCGTCGACTGCCGCGCTTTCTGGCCCTGACCGGGATCCGGGTCGCTGCCCATCTGGGGTTGAGCGTACCGCTCCTGCTCGCCATGCTCGGCCTCTATTCCTGGCAGCTCGCCGAGTTCGACATCTACTACGTCGTCAACGAGCGCCCGCCGGCCTTCTGGCGTTTCCTGGCCGCCGCCGCCCCGCTGGCGCTGGTTCTCCTCGTCGGCAACGGCCTGCTCTACGTCCGCTGGGTGCTGGCCGTGCCGATCCTGCTGCTGCAGGACCGGGGCCCCTGGGCCGCGCTCCGGCGCAGTGCCGCCCTGGCCCGCGACCGCCGCTGGCGAATCGCCGCGACCGTGCTGCCGGTCGCCGCCGGCATCGTTCTGCTGCCGGTGCTCGGGACCCTCGCCATTGACCGGCTGGCCGTGCCGCTCCTGGGCTTCCTGCCGGAACGCAACGCCATCCTGATACCGGCGACGCTCGTGGTCGTCACCGCCGCCATCATGACGACCATCGCCGCCACCTTCGTCGGCATCGGCCTCAACGGACTCGTTGTCCACGCCCTCTATCGCCGGGCCACTGGGCGCAGCCACGAGATCCCCGCCCGCTCGCCGGAAGGCTCGGCCCTGGCCGTCTGGGGCGTCGAGCTCGCGGTGCTGGCCTTTGCGGCCTTTCAGGCATCCCAGGTCCTCGCCTCCTTCGACTTTACCGACGAGGTCCGGATCTCGGCGCATCGCGGCAGCTCGATCGCAGCGCCGGAGAACACGCTAGCCGCCATCGAGCAGGCGATCCTCGACGGTGCCGACTATGTCGAAATCGACGTCCGCGAAACCGCCGACGGGGTGCCGGTGCTGCTGCACGATCGCGACCTGCGACGGGTCGCCGGGGACGACCGACGGAT
>JAABSG010000377.1 GCA_011390475.1 Geminicoccaceae bacterium
GGCGGCGGCCAGGACGGCGAGCAGCCAGATCAGCACCAGCTTGGCGATGCTCCAGCCATCAGGCAGTTGCGGCACGAGGCCGAGCGCGATGAGGCCGAGTCCGAGATTGTCGGCCTTGGTCAGCGCGTGCAGCCGGCTATAGGCGTCGGGAAAGCGCAGGATACCGGCGGTACCCGCGATGAAGAAGAAGACGCCGAAGCCGCAGGCAACGAGAGTGAACCAGTCGGCGAGGCTCATCGCCTATCCTCTTCATCGGCCTTGAAACCCTCGACCTCGGGCCGGACATTCTCCGGGTCGCCCGAGGCATCCCGGCTGGCCGTCTTGGCGAAGGCCAATGCGGCAAAGGCGGCCAGAAGGGCCAAGACGATGGCGACGTCGAGCTTGGTCGAATCGCCGGTGGCGGCCGCGAGCAGGAGGACCAGCGCCACCCCGCCGGTGCCGATCAACTGCGCCCCCATCATCCGGTCGACCTGCCGCGGCCCGGCATGAATGCGCCAGAGGCTGGCCGCGATGGTCAGCAGCAGGAGCAGGGCCAAGATGAAGAGCCCATCCGCCAAGGTCATCGCTCGGGTCCGGGACCACGTGATTTCAGGGTACCGGCGATACGCCGCTCCTCGGCTGCAACCGCATGCCTGATGCCGGCATCCGCGTTCAGGCAATGGACGTAGAGCCGATTGCCGAAGCTGCCAGCCACCAGCGTGCCGGGGAGCAGGCTCACGATGCTGCCCAGCGCTACCCGCGCCCCACCGGGCGGCAGTCTGGTATCGTGCACGTACCAGGCGGGGCGGATCGGCAGTCGTGGGTGCAGGGCGCGCCAAGCGACGTCGAATCCGCCCCTGATCGAGCGGTCGATGAAGCCCGGGACCAGCGGCAAGACCGAAAGGAGGCTCACCTCGCGGCTTACCGGCGGCATGAGGACGAGGCTGAGCCAGGTAGCAGCGCTCGCGGCCGCGAGTCCGAAGCCGAGTCCATCCAGGGCAGCACTGGTCAGCACCAGCCAGAGGCCAGCGAAGAGCAAGAAGCGCTTGGCGGCGATCAGGGCACGCCAAGCCAGGGTGGGCTGCGTTGCTGGCGTCATACCGGACCTCCAATCGTCGCCGGAGCTTCTATCGTCGAAAGCGCTATTCGCTTGCTGCCGGCACCACTGCTGGAAGCAGCTTTCCAGCCGATCGACGCCGCAGCGTCAACCGCGAGCGGGCCAGGGCTTGAAGTGCTTGGCGAGTTGCAGCCCCTGCTTCTGGTAGGAGCCGACCCCCTGCCCGTAGAGCGTATCCGGCGGGGCCGCCAGGCGCTCATAGGTCAGCCGGCCGACGATCTGGCCGTCCTCGATAAGGAACGGCACCTCGTGCGAGCGCACCTCGAGCACCGCCCGGGTCCCAGCACCGCCGGTCTCGTCGCAGCCGAAACCGGGATCGAAGAAGCCCGCGTAATGGACGCGAAACTCGCCCACCGTGGTGTCGTAGGCGACCATCTCGGCCGCCACATGCGGCGGCACGACGACCGATTCCCGAGATGCCAAGATATAGAAATGCTCGGGCTCGAGCAGCACGCCCTGCCCTGCTCGGGCATGGACGGGCTCCCAGAAATCGCGCGGGTCGTAGACGCCCACCTGGTCGACATCGATGAGCCCGGCATGCCGCCTGGCCCGATAGCCGATGATCGTGCCGTCGCCGGCCCCCTTGACGTCGACCGTAAAGGGCATGCCGTCCTTGCTCGGATCGACGCCCTCCGCACTGCCGATGAGGCCGAAATCGGCCTGGAGCTGCTTGTGGAATTTGGCCGAGACGGGCGGCGAGCCCCGGCGCAGCCGAAGCTGCGTCAGCTTCGAGCCACGGCGCACCTGGATGCTGAAGCTGCGGGGTGCCAACTCGACATAGAGCGGCCCCGCATAGCCCTCCTCGATCCGATCGAAGCGCGTGCCGCGATCGGTGATCACCCGGGCGAAGACATCGAGCCTGCCGATCGAGCTCTTCGGATTGGCCGTGGCCGAGGTTCGCCATTTGAGCTTCAGGTGCTCCTCGAGCGGCACGATGTAGACGGCGCCGCGCTCCAGCACGGCGCCTTGGGCGAGCGGCATCTCGTAGAGCGAGAGGTGCGCGAGCCGCTCGGCCACCGTCCGCTTGGCACCGGGCAAAAAGCTCGACGCCACCCGATAGGCCTTGGCCCCCAGCCTGAGATCGAGGCTCGCCGGCTGGACTTGCACGGCCTCGATCGGGCGTGCGGCTGCAATTTCGTGTGCATTGATCGCCGCCCGGAGCGCCTGCGACGGCAGCACACCGGTGCCAGTGGCCTCGCTCGCCTCGGCGAACAGCGTCTCGCGCTCCGCCTCGCTCATCCGCGTGTCGCCATCATCGGCCATGCCTCGATCGTCAGTGCCACTTCGAACCCTACACCTTCCCCTTAGCGGCCGATGCCTGTGCGGGCCAGGGGAGATCGAGCCAGGCGCGCGAGGGATCAGGTCCGCGGACGTAGTGTAATTGGGCTGGGCCCAGCTTCTTCTCCGGCGTTGGCCGATGGTTGGAAGCTGCGATGGCAATGGTCGGCGAGAATTGTCGGACGCTCGATAGCGCGGCGCCTACGCGCCTCCAGCCATTTCTGCCGCATCGCGGCCATCGGGACTTTTTCAGCAGCCTGTTGACGGTGCGCCGGTTTTCCTCCGCTTCCAACGCCACGCGAGCCCTGAGGTCCGCATCATGATCCCTGCGTCGCCGCGTGCCAAATCCCCTCGCACTTTGAGATCTGAAAATTTCAGGTCGTAGCGCCCGTCACCGACCGTTTCTCGGCGTCAGCTCAAAAGGCCGACACTGCGGCAGGCCTAAAAGCCAGCGCGTCAGTTAGACTCATCGCCACTATCGCCGCCGCGATCTCTGCCGCTGCCGAGGCCGCCACCGAAACCACCGTCGCTACCGCCGCCGAAACCGCTGCCGCTGCCGAAACTGCCGCCGCTACCGAAGCTGCCAACACTACCGCCGCTGAAGCTGCCAACACTACCGCCGCCGAAGCTGCTGCCGCTGCCGCCGCTGTCGCTGCCGCCACCGCCGCTGTCGCTGCCGCCACCGCCGCTGTCGCTGCCGCCACC
>JAABSG010000378.1 GCA_011390475.1 Geminicoccaceae bacterium
GCCAAGGCGCAGGCCTTGCGCATCGCCAAGCTGGAGCACCAGCTGACGGGGCTGCGCCGGCAGCGCTTCGCGCCACCCCATGCGATCAGGATCGCATGGGGACCCCGGGGGGGCGACTTCGGAGAGCCTGGAGCAGCTCGACCCGGCGCTCGAGGAGATCGAGGTCGCTCGGGTCGCCGACCCGGCAGCGCCGGAGGATGCGGGCGAGCCCAAGCGAAAGCCCAGGCGCCCTTGCCGCCCCGCCCGATCGAGCGCGGCCGACCGGGGCCCGGTCTCTTGGCGCATGTCCTGGTCAGCAAATACGGCGATCATCTGCCGCTCTATCGCCAGTCGAAGATCTTCGAGCGGGACGGGAGCGATCTGGATCGCTCGACACTTGCGGATTGGGTGGGCAAATCGACGGCGCTCCTGGAGTCCTTGGCCGACGCCATCAGCCGCCATGCCCTGGCCGGGCAAGCCATCTTCGCCGACGACACCCCGCTCGAGCTGCAGGCACCCGGCACCGGGAGAACGAAGACCGCGCGCATCTGGACCTATGTCCGCGACGAACGCCCTTGGCTCGGGCCTGATCCGCCGGCGGCTTGGTACATGTTCACCATCGACCGAAAGGGCCAGCATCCGGCGACCCATCTGGCCGGATATCGAGGCTGGGCGCACGCTGACGGCGATTCGGGCTTCAACGAGCTCTATCGCTCAGGGAGCAGCCGCGAGGTCGCCTGCCTCGCCCATATCCGCCGCAAGTTCGTCGATATCATCCAGAGCCAGACCTCGCCGATCGCCGAGGAGACCATCAAGCGCATCGCCGGGCTCTATGGCGTCGAGAAACAGGCGCGCGGCAAGCCACCCGAGAGGCGTGTCGAACTTCGCCAGGCGTACTCAAGGCCGATCCTCGACGAGTTGGAAACCTGGTTGCAAAACCAGCTGCCGCGCCTCTCCGGCAAGTCCGAGCTCGCCAAGGCGGTCCGCTACGCCCTGACCCGGATCAAGAAGCTCAGGCCCCATCTCGACCACGGCCACCTCGAAGCCGACAACAATTGCGCCGAGCGGGCGATGAAATCGGTGGCCCTCGGCCGGAAGAACGACCTCTTCGTCGGCGCCGATGGCGACGGCAAGGCAGCCGCCATCGCCTACACCCTGATCGAAACCGCCAAGCTCAACGGCATCGACCCCCAGGTCCGGCTCACCGACATCCTCGCCCGCATCGCCGACCACGAGATCAACAAGATCGACGAGCTCCTGCCGTAGAACTGGGCCGCCAGCCGAGCCGACGGCACGTCAACGCAAAAAGCCGCGTAGCTCACCGGACGCTCACGATATTCATGCGACGCGCGACGGCGGTGCCGTCCACGCCGGACGACGCCAATCGATCCCCTCCCAAAGCATCGCCAGCTGTCCTGCGGTCAGCCGGGCGACACCGTCGGCAGGCGACGGCCGTCGAAGGCCAGGAGGCCTTCGATCCGATCCCCGCAGGGGACGCCGTCAGCAGACGGCAGAGGCGCTCGCGCCAGTGGCAAGCGCGCCGGACGGCGGACGATCGGCGGCGGCCGTCCCGTCATCCGGACGATGCTCTACATCGCCGGCCTTGACGCCTCCCACCGCGACGCTGCCTTTTGGGCCTTCCGAACGCGGCTCGAAGCGGCGGGTAAGCCGGTGTCGATCGTCGTTTCTCCAGGAGGATCATCGTTCTTCCATGCGGCGGACGGCGTCTTCGTCCATGCCCAGGTGATGCCCGATTTCGTGGGTGAGAACGTCGAAGACGACCTCGTCGAGGGGGCAGTTGCGCTCGGCCCATTCCATGATGATCGGCAAGCGGAAGAGGAAGATCATTTCGGGTTCGCTGGGGGGCAGCGCCGAGTGACGTTCGCCGATGGGAACGGCCTGGTAGAGGCCGGAGAGTTCGAGGGCGTCGTCGATCTCCAGGGCCTCGAGGAGGTCCTCGTCGGCATAGTCGCGCACGACCACGGGCACTGGGCCCATGAGCTCGCGGATTTCCGCCGGAAGGTCGGCGAGGATGGCCTTGCCGATGGCGGCGATGTCGTCGAGGGAGGGAGGCAGGGCCGAGGTGCAGGCGGGTATTTCAGGCATGATGCAGGGTCCTCGATGTCGGAACCCTGGATTCTTGCTGATTACCAAATAGTGTCAACTGTTCAGCCTTTGTATATTCGAGTCGCTTCGAGTCGAGAGGCTTCCCTTCACTGGAGAAGGGCGATGGTCATTGGCCGCTTGTTGTCGTATGTGCCAGTACTGGCGATTCTACCGGCTATTTCCGGTCTCGCGGTGGCCGAGGCCGAATACGCGTTCATCGCGCTGATGCCTGCGGTGATCGGCACCCTGGTGCAGAGCCGGCTGCACGTCGACCGCGCGGCCGGGCTGGTCGCCAAGAAGGAGGTCTTCGTCGCCGAGCGCCCGGAGATCGCGTATCGCACCCATGTGGTGCGTGTCGGCTGCGCGCGGCTCGCTGTCGATGCCCTGCCCTTCATCATCGCCTACCAGTACGGGCCGAAAGAGCCCAAAAGCCAAGCCGCGGCAGGACGCTCTGCCCTCTTCCTCGAGGTCTTCGTGCGCGATCGTGACGGCCGCATCAGGGCGTATCAGGAACGCGACGGCCGCGCCATGGCCGGCTCGACGCGCAAGTACCAGCCCGACTGCGCGGGGATTTGATCCGTCGGCGACCGGGCGCCGTACGCGATCGGGTGGGTTGTGCAGTAAGGGGCGAGGATGCGGATGTGGCTTTGGTGGGGCAGCGGTTTGGCCGTTCTGGCGTCGCTCGGCGTCGTGGCGTCGGCAGTGGCGCGGGACGAGACGATGTTTGCCTACGTGAATGCCATGCCCAGGGTCGAGGGCGTGCTGGAGCAGGCGCACGAGGGGCTGGATGCGCGTAGCGGCCTGGCGGTCAGGAAGCGGGTCTATCTGGCCGAGACGGACGGTTTCACGCTGCGGACGCATGTGATCGACGCGGCCTGTGCCACGCTGCCCGAGGGGATCGAGCCACATATCGTGGCCCTGCAGTATTATCCGAAGGCACCCAAGAGCTTTGCCGTGGCGGCGATGCCGGACC
>JAABSG010000039.1 GCA_011390475.1 Geminicoccaceae bacterium
CCGCCTGCCGGCCATCGTCCAGACATGCAGGCCAGTATCGTCGAGCCTTATATGCTCGGCGTAGCGCGCCATGCGCCGGGCCCAGATCAGGCAGACCGCCAAGAGCATCAGCTCGATGCCGATGAAGCCGACCACCGGCCAAGCCCCGGCCAAGAAAAAGCCGATGCTGACCCCGATCGCCACCCCGAAGACTGCCGCCAGAAGCACAGCCAGGCTCCTGGCGGGCGGCGGCTGATTGGGATAGAGCACGGCCTCGAAGGCGGCCGGATCGTTTGCTGCGCCAAGTCCGTCCATCATCCAGCCGCTCGCTCGCCTTCGGTTCGCTTCATCGCCCTGGGTTCGCTTCATCGCCCTGAATTCGCGTCATCGCAGAGACGAATATGCGTCAGACCCCACCCCGCGCCAAGCCCGTGCCCGAAAGCCCTTCAGTTGAGCCGGACGAGCCCTCGGCGGAGCCGCGCCCGAAGCGCCCACGGCCTGTCCTGGCCACTCGCTCGAAGCTGACGAAAGCTCGTGTCCAAGCCATGTTCGAGCGTCTCGCCGCCGCTCGCCCGGAACCGCGGACCGAGCTACTCTACACCAATCCCTTCACCCTGATCGTGGCGGTGCTCCTCTCCGCCCAGGCGACCGATGTCGGCGTCAACAAGGCGACGGCCCGGCTCTTTGCCATGGCCGACACGGCCGAGGCCATGTTGGCCCTGGGCGAGGAGCGGGTGCGGGACACCATTCGGACCATTGGGCTCTATCGCAACAAGGCAAAGAACGTGGTCGAGCTTTCGCGGTTGCTGATCGAGCGCCACGGCGGCCGTGTGCCCGAAGATCGCGCAGCACTCGAAGCGCTGCCGGGTGTCGGCCGCAAGACCGCCAACGTCGTCTTGAACGAGGCCTTCGGGCAGCCGACCATCGCCGTCGACACCCATATCTTCCGGGTCGCCAATCGGACCGGCCTGGCCCCGGGCCGGACGCCGGCCGAGGTCGAGGCCCTGCTCGAGCGGGTGGTGCCCGAGACGTTCAAGAAGGGGGCGCATCACTGGCTGATCCTGCACGGCCGCTATGTCTGCAAGGCGAGAAAGCCCGAGTGCTGGCGCTGCCCGATCGCCGATCTCTGTCGCTTCGCACCCAAGACGACAGCCCCGAAGACGCCGCCGCCTCAGAGTGGGTCGTAGCCGCCGACGACGCCCCCCGAGGTCAAGAGACAGCCCGTCAGGCGCCGTTCGGACTTGGCCATGCGGTGGCGCAGCAGCGCTGCCGTCTCCTCGAGCAGGATCGCGGGGTCGGTGATGTCGGTGACATCAGCCGCGGCGTCGATCGCCCAGGCGGCCGGCGGCAGGCCCGCGAACTGGGCCAAGAGGCGATCCTTCGAGCGGCGCACGAGGATGCCGCAGGCGTCGTCCTCCAGGCCGAGGGTCGCCTTGTGCCAGCCGCTCTCGAGGTCGCGGAAATCGTGCTCGTAGACGGCGGCCTCGCGCCAATCGGCGGGCGTGTCGCCGGTCAGGAAGGGTAACAGCGACCGGCCGTCGCATTGCCTGGGGATGTCGATGCCGAGGCAGTCGAGCATGGTCGGCGCCAGATCGACATGCTCGGTGAAGGCGTCGACCACGTGGCCCGCTATTTGTCGTGCGGGGTGGCGGATCAGCAACGGAACGTGGAAGGCCTCGGGCCGGAAGCCCGCCTTGCCGATCTGCCAGCCGTCACCCAGCATCTCGCCGTGATCGGCGGTGATCACGACCAGCGTGCGGTCGAGCTCGCCCGATGCAGCAAGCGCCGTGAGCACGCGGCCGATCTGCCGGTCGAGCTCGGCCACGAGCCCGAGATAGATGCCGCGAAGCTCGGCCACCACCGCATCGCTCAAGGCGGCCGGCCGGTCGAGGGCGCGGCCCAGCCAGCCTTTGAAGGGCTGCTCGAGCAGGGCCGCGAGATAGGGGTGCCGGGCGGCCTCCGCTCGAATGGTCGGGGCTCGGCGAGCCTTCGGGATGGCGGATCGCTCGACCAAAGCGTGGTAGGGGCTCGCTGCGATCCAGGGCGGGTGCGGCTTGATATAGGAGAGATGCGCGAACCAGGGCGCACGAGGCCGCCCCGCCAAAAAGCACAGGAAGCGGTCGGTCAGGAACGCCGTCTCGCTGTCCTCGGCGGCATAGCGGGCCGGATCGCCCAAGGCCGTGGCGTAGACCTCGTCGATCGTCAGCCGGCCGTAGCCGCGCTCGGCCAGGTGATCGAGCCAGGCGGCGCCATCCTCCAAGAGGACGCAGCCCGGCTCGAAGCCAGCGGCAACCCCTTCATAGGTCGAGAGCCTGGGGTCGTCCGGCGGCACGGTACGCGGATCGACGCTGGTGTCGCTGTAGCCGAAGAGCAGGGGGCGGTAGCCCTGGCGGCGGACCCATTGGGCGATCGTCTGGTGGCGGGCATCGAGCGGTGTGCCGTTGCTGATCGAGCGGTTGTTGAAGCTGTAGCTGCCGGTCAGCATGGCGGCACGCGACGGGCCGCAAGGCGTGGCTTGGGAATAATGACGGCGAAAAAGCACGGCGTCCCGGGCGAAGCTGTCCAGGGCCGGGGTGCGGGCCGGCAAGCTGTCGGGCAGGGTCGTGCCGATCGCGCCGAGGCAGTCCGCTCGCCACTGATCGGCCGTGATGAACAAAACGTTCAATGAGAGGTTCCGCTGACAAGTGTTCAACGCTGTAACGTTAGTTCACTCACAAGTTCCTGGCCAGGCAAAACCTCCCGTCGGCCACCGCTGACGCCACCGCGACCTGAAGTGTACGGGTGAAGTGCCGCCGATGCGGCATTGCCGGGTGGATATTTCGTTCCGATGCGCTACAACTCCAGCAACACATGAACAAACGGCAGGGAGAAACCTCGATGCGTTTGCGTTCCCAAACCAGGAGCTTGGCCCAAACCAGCGTGCTGGCCATGGTCGTCGCCAGCTTCGTCACCGGCACGGCCGCGAGTGCCGCCGACCTCTCGATCGTCAGCGGTGCCGTGGGGCGTGATATCGAAGAGCTGCGCAAGCATCTCGACATGTTCGAGGCAGAGACCGGCCACACGGTCAGCATCGTCACCATGCCGGCCTCGACCACCGACCAGTTCGGCCAGTACCGTCTCTGGCTCTCGGCGGAGAACCCCGACATCGACGTCTATCGCGTCGACGTCATCTGGGCGCCGCAGCTCGCCAACCATTTCGTCGATCTGACCGAGGCAGCGGCCGACGTGGTCGGCGATCACTTCCCGGCGATCATCGAGTCGCAGACCGTCGACGGCCGGCTCGTGGCCTTGCCGATGTTCACCGACGCGCCGGCGCTCTACTACCGCACCGATCTCCTCGAGAAGCATGGTGCCACGCCGCCCGCGACCTGGGTGGAGCTGACCGAAACCGCTCAGGCGATCATGGATGCCGAGCGGGCCGACGGCAATGACGGTATCTTCGGCTTCGTCTGGCAGGGCGCCGCCTATGAAGGGCTCACCTGCAACGCGCTCGAGTGGATCAAGTCGAACGGTGGCGGGCAGATCGTCGAGCCCGATGGCGAGATTTCCGTCAACAACGAGAACGCCGCCGAGATGCTCGATCTCGCGGCTACCTGGGTCGGCACCATCTCGCCCCCGGGCGTGCTCGGTTATCGCGAGGAGGAGGCGCGCGGCGTCTGGCAACTCGGCAATGCGGTCTTCATGCGCAACTGGCCCTATGCCTACGCCTTGAGCAACAGCGACGACTCCGCCGTCCAGGGCCTCTTCGGCGTGGTGCCTTTGCCGACCGGTCCCTCGGGCGAGCAGAATGCCGCCACGCTCGGCGGCTGGAACCTCGCGGTTTCCGAGTACTCGCAGGACAAGGAAGCGGCGATCGAGATGGTCAAATTCCTCGCCTCCGCCGAGATCCAGAAGGATCGGGCGATCGAGACCACCCGTCTGCCGACCATCGTCTCGCTCTACGAGGACGCCGATGTGCTCGGCGCCCAGCCGGTGATCGGCGAGTGGCTGCCGATCTTCCAGGAGGCGGTGCCCAGGCCGTCGGCACCCACCAAGGCCAACTACAACCAAGTCAGCCAGGAGTTCTGGACGGCGGCGCACAACACGCTTTCAGGCAATGGCAGCGGGGCCGAGAACCTCGCCACCCTCGAGCGCAACCTGATGCGGATCCGCCGCTCCGGCTGGTAGGGACGTCTAGGCGGGGCAGCGGGCCGGCTGCCGGGCAGCGACCGCCGCCCCCGCCGACGACGACAACGCCCGGGCAACAGGCCGCAAAAGTCCGATGGCAGAATAACATCAGGGGCAGGGCTGGATCATGGTGACAGCAACCTCGAGCTTGCCGCAGGCCGAGACCAAGGCTGCAACGAAGAGCACCCAACTCACCCGTGAGAAGATCCGCGCCGCCTGGATTTTCTTGACCCCCATGATTCTGGTGCTGCTGGCGGTAGCCGCCTGGCCCCTGATCCGCACCATCTGGTTCGGTTTCACCGATGCCCGGCTCTCGGTCCCCGGCAGCGGCGAGTGGATCGGCTTCGAGAACTACCTCTATTGGCTCGACTATGGCGGCGGCGACGGCGAGTGGATCGGCATCCTCGCCGATCCGACGTGGTGGCGCGCGGTCTACAACACCGTCTACTTCACCGTCATCGCGGTCTCGATCGAGACGGTCCTCGGTCTCATCGTGGCACTGGTGCTCAATGCCCAGTTCGCCGGCCGCGGTTTCGTGCGCGCCGCCATCCTGGTGCCCTGGGCCATCCCGACCATCGTCTCGGCCAAAATGTGGGACTGGATGCTCAACGACCAGTTCGGCATCCTCAACGATCTCTTCATGATGGTCGGACTGATCAGCGCCCCCATCGCCTGGACCTCCTCGCCCGACACCGCGATGTGGGCGGTCATCATGGTCGACGTCTGGAAGACCACACCCTTCATGGCGCTCTTGATCCTGGCCGGCATGCAGATGCTGCCGGGCGACATCTACGAGGCCGCCAAGGTCGACGGCGTCCATCCCGTCAAGGTCTTCTTCAAGGTCACTCTGCCCTTGATCAAGCCGGCGATCATGGTC
Source organism: Geminicoccaceae bacterium (assembly GCA_011390475.1). GTDB lineage: Bacteria > Pseudomonadota > Alphaproteobacteria > Geminicoccales > Geminicoccaceae > SLRI01. The sequence goes on from JAABSG010000039.1 coordinate 5,024, forward strand.
GCCGTCATCTTCCGCATGCTCGACAGCTTGCGCATCTTCGACCTGATCTACGTCCTCACCCCCAACAACGTCCAGACGGTGACCATGTCGGTCTACGCGCGGCAGCACCTCTTCGACTTCGACAACTTCGCCTACGGGTCGGCGGCCTCGACCCTGCTCTTCCTCATTATCGCCGGCACTACCATCCTCTACATCTACGCCGGTCGCGTGAACCTGAGCGGAGACAAGTGATGAACAAATCCATCCTGAAGCAGATCGGGCTCTGGGTGCTGATCGTCATCATTTCGGTCTACGCCCTTTTTCCCTTCTATTACGCGATCATCACCTCGTTCAAATCCGGCTCGGCGATCTTCCAGGTGACTTACTGGCCGACCGACTTCAGCTTGGCGAACTACGTGGGCGTGATGCAGAGCGGCCACTTCCCACGCAACATCTTCAACTCGATCCTGGTGTCGTTCGCCGTGGTGGTGTTGTCGCTGCTCTTGGCGATCACCGCGTCCTACGCCCTGGCCCGGGTGCGCTTCAAGGGACGCGGTGCCCTCTTGTTCACCATCCTCTCGGTCTCGATGTTCCCGCAGATCGCGGTCTTGGCCGGGCTGTTCGAGATGGTCCGCTATCTCGGCCTCTACAACAATCTCCTCTCGCTCATCCTGGCCTACATGATCTTCACCTTGCCGTTTACGGTCTGGGTGTTGACCACCTTCATGCGCGATCTACCGATCGAGCTCGAGGAGGCGGCGATCGTCGACGGCGCCAAGCCGCATCAGATCATCTTCAAGGTCTTCATGCCCTTGATGTGGCCGGCTTTGGTGACCACGGGTCTTTTGGCCTTCATCGCCGCCTGGAACGAGTTCCTCTTCGCCTTGACCTTCGTCTCCAACGACGCGCAGCGCACCGTGCCCGTCGCCATAGCACTCCTCTCCGGCGCCACCGAGCAGGAGATCCCTTGGGGGCCGATCATGGCGGCCTCGGTGATCGTCACCGTGCCGCTCGTCATCCTCGTCCTCATCTTCCAGCGCCGCATCGTCGCCGGCCTGACCGCCGGTGCGGTGAAGGGATGACCCGGCCCGCACCCCAGCAAAATACCGAGGGGGCGTGGGGGAATTCATTTCCCCCACATCCTCCTCTTTTCGCGTGAGGCAACAATGGCGAACATCAAGCTCGATCAGGTGAGAAAGTCGTTCGGCAAGGTCGACGTCATCAGAGGGGTCAATCTCGACATCAAGAGCCGCGAGTTCGTGGTCTTCGTCGGCCCCTCTGGCTGTGGCAAGTCCACGCTGCTTCGCCTCGTCGCCGGGCTCGAGGACATCACCTCGGGCACGCTGTCGATCGACAACCAGGTGGTCAACGCGCTCTCGCCCTCCGATCGCGGCATCGCCATGGTCTTTCAGTCCTATGCGCTCTACCCGCACATGACGGTCTACGAGAACATGGCCTTCGGCCTGAAGCTGGCGAAGACCGACCCGCGGTCGATCGACGAGCGGGTCAAGGACGCGGCCCGCATCCTGCAGCTCGACCCGCTGCTCGACCGGCTGCCCAAGCAGCTTTCGGGCGGCCAGCGCCAGCGCGTCGCCATCGGCCGGGCCATTGTCCGCAAACCCAAGGTCTTCCTCTTCGACGAGCCCTTGTCCAATCTGGATGCCGCCCTTCGCGTGCAGATGCGGATCGAGATCGCCAAGCTGCACCACTCGCTCGATGCGACGATGATCTACGTCACCCACGACCAGGTGGAGGCGATGACGCTGGCCGATCGGATCGCCGTGCTGCGCGACGGCTACCTGATGCAGTTCGGCTCGCCGCTCGACCTCTACCACCACCCGGACAACAAGTTCGTCGGCGGCTTCATCGGCTCGCCCAAGATGAACTTTCTGCCCTGTGACCTGAGCGGGACGGAGAACGGTGGCGCCGTGGTCAAGACTGTCCGCAACACCGCCGTCCACACCACCTCGAACCCGAACAATCACAGCGCCGGCAGCGGCTACACGCTGGGTATTCGCCCCGAGGACCTGCTCGCCGGCGGTGGCCGGGCGGGCGACGCGGAGATCGAGGGCGAGGTGATCACCATCGAGCAGCTGGGCGCCGAGACCTACATCTACCTCGATCTCGGCCAGGAGGAGCCGCTCGTGGTCAAGGCCGAGGGCAATTTCAGCGCGCAGCCGGGCTCCCATATCCGCGTCGGCATCCCGGCCGGCGCCTGCTACGTCTTCGATGCCGAGGAACAGGCCTTGCAGCGCCCGGCCTACAACTGAGCGCAGGCCAGAGCGCCGGGGTCGCGTGATGCGGGCCGAACCCATCCTCGCCGCCGTCGACCGTGGCCTCGATGCGGCGATCGGGCGCTGGCAGGATTTCCTGCGCATCCCCTCGGTCGGCACCGACCCGGCGCACGATGCGGATATCCGGCGGGCCGCCCTGTGGCTGGCGGCGAGCCTGCGCGATGCCGGCTTTGCGGCAGAGCTTGCGGAGACCGCCGGCCATCCCATGGTGCTGGCCAGCGACCCCGATGGCCCTCCCGCCGGCGGCCCGCGGCTGCTCTATTACGGTCACTACGACGTTCAGCCGGTCGACCCGCTCGAGCTTTGGACCTCGCCGCCGTTCGAGCCCGTGATCGTCGAGGGGCCGGCGGGCCGGCGAATGGTGGCGCGGGGGGCGGTCGACAACAAGGGCCAACTCATGACCTGGGTCGAGGCGCTCAGGGCCTGGAAGGCCGTTCACGGTAGGTTGCCTTTGCCGGTGACGATCTTCGTCGAGGGCGAGGAGGAAGGTACCAGCGCCAATCTGGCGCCGTTCCTGACGAGCCACAAGGAACGGCTCGCGGCCGACCTCTGCATCGTCTCCGACACCAACATGGTCGGCGTCGATCGGCCCGCCGTCACCACCATGCTCCGCGGTATCGTCGATGTCGAGGTGGTGCTCGACGGCCCCAGCCACGACCTCCATTCCGGCCTCTATGGCGGCGCGGTGCTCAACCCGATCAACGCCTTGGTCGATCTCCTGGCGGGTCTCCACGACGCCGACGGCCGGGTCACGCTGCCGGGTTTCTATGAGGCAGTGCGCGAGCCGAGTGCGGCCGAACTCGAGGCCTGGCGCGGCATCGGCTTCGACGACGCGGCGTTTTTGGCCTCGGCCGGGCTATCGACCTCGACGGGCGAGGCCGGCCGCGGGCTGCTCGAGCGCCTCTGGTCACGGCCGACTTTGGACATCAACGGCATCGCGGGTGGCTATCAGGGAGAGGGCTCGAAGACCATCATCGCGAGCCGCGCCCGCGCCAAGCTCTCCTGCCGCCTCGTTGCCGATCAGGACCCGGATGCGGTCTTTGCCGCCCTCGCCCGCTATCTCCAAAACCGGGCCCCTCAGGGAGCCTCGATCGAGATCATCGATCACGGTCGCGGCCGGCCCATCCGCTTCCCCACCGACGCGCCGTTCGTCGAGGCGGCGGCGCGGGCTTGCGCTCGCGTCTTCCCGCACCCGGCCGTGACCATCGGCTGCGGCGCCTCGATCCCGGTTGTCGCCGCGATGCAGGAGATTCTCGGCATCGACTCGCTGCTCCTGGGCTTCGGACTCGACGACGACCGTCCGCACAGCCCGGACGAGAAGTTCGACCTCGCGTGCTTCGAGCGGGGCATCAAGACCCATGTCTGCCTGCTCGACGAGCTGGCCAGAAGCGGATCGCACCGCGCCAACGAGGAACCGCCGCCATGAGCACTTTTCTGATCGTCGTCGTGTTGTTGCTGATCCTGGGCGGCGGCTTCCTGCTCAAGCTCCTGGGCCTTGCCGTCAACGTCGTCTTGAGCATCGGCGGCGCCGCCCTCGTGCTCTTTATCGTCATCCTCTGGCTGGCCGCAGGGTGAGTGGCGGCGGGGCGGCCGGCACCTAGTTCAGGGCGCTCGCCGGCGGCAGTGGGCTCTTCAAGAGCTTTTCGATGTCGAGCAGGCCGGTGCCGTTGGCGGGGAGGAGGCCGCTGAGCGCTCCCTTGCTCGTCTTCAGCAAGTGCCGAAAGGCCTCGACGCGCTGCCACGGCTTCGGATAGGCGGCCGCGATGTCGGCCTCGCGATGCCTGAGCCAGATGGCGGCGGCAGCCGCGACGTGTGCCGTCGCATAGGACGAGCCCTTGCTGGCGCTCGAATCCTCGCTGCTGCCGGAGACGCTGCCGAGCGACGAACCGTCAGCGCCGGGAGCCGCGCTCGCTGGCGGGAGGGTCGCCACCGGCACGTCCTCGCCGGGCGCCCAGACGTCGATCCGGGCCGCCTCGTGTGGGTGCTGATCCCAGTACTGATTCTTCCACGGGACCTTGTGCCGGTTGACCGCAGCGCATGTGATGGTGCGCTTGTAGCGGCCGGGGAAGGTCACGCGGTCGGTCTCCTGACCGGCGGCGGCGACCAGGATGATGCCCTGGTCATAGGCCTCGGTCACGGCTCGGTACATGGCCGGGTTGCCGCCGAGCCCGCCGAGGCTCATGCTGACCACTCGGCAGCCACGGTGGATGGCATGGCGAATGCCGGCCGCGACCCGCTCTCGGGACTCGCGGTCCGCGAGGACCACCCAGGTCACCACCCGGCAGGGCACCAGCGGCAGGCCGGGTGCCACCCCGATGGCGAGCAGGCTACCGTCCGGCCGCAGGTCGGTATCGCCGCAGATCACGCTCGCGGTGCGCAGCCCGTGGCCGAAGGACTTGCCGCGCCGGCTCGTGTCGGCGAGCGGGTCGAGCGGCGGGCCGTTTTCGAGGAAGTTCTTCCCCGCATCGGGCCGCAGCCACGTCTCACCCGAGACCGGGTGACGAAAAACCCGGTGGTCGATGAAGCCGGTATCCAGATGGCAGAGCGCGATGCCACCCCAATCGACGCGGCCGTCGAGCGCTTTCGGCAGCAGGTCGAGCGCGGCGGGTGCCTTGACGAGGTCGATATTCCACGCCCGATCAACCATGGCTACCTCCCCTGATTCATCCGGGGAGTCTACGGCGAGAGGCGAGGGTTGCCAATCAGACGTTTAGGCGCGAATCAGACGTTGAAGCGGAAGTGGCAGACGTCGCCGTCCTGGATGATGTAGTCGCGGCCTTCGAGCTTCATCTTGCCCGCTTCCTTGACCGCCTGCTCGCTGCCCAGCCTGGCGAAGTCCTCGAACTTGATGATTTCGGCGGCGATGAAGCCGCGCTCGAAATCGCTGTGGATCACGCCGGCCGCCTGGGGGCCGGTCGAGCCCTTTTCTGTGGTCCAGGCGCGCGCTTCCTTGGGGCCGACGGTGAAGAAGGTGATCAGGTCGAGCAGCGCATAGCCTTCGCGGATCACCCGGTTGAGCCCGGGTTCTTCGAGCCCGAGGCTTTCGAGATAGTCGCGGCGATCCTCTTCCGGCAGGCCAGCCAGTTCGGCCTCGATCGCGGCCGAGACCACGACGTGCCCCGCCCCTTGCGCATCGGCCATGGCCGCCGCCTTTTGGCTCCACGCGTTGCCGGCTGCGGCCGAGCCCTCGTCGACATTGAGGACGTAGAGAATCGGCTTGGCGGTCAACAGGGTAAAACCGGCCAGGAGCTCACGCTCGTCCGGCGCGAGGTCGATGCGGCGGACCGACCGGCCCTCCTCCATCAGCGGCAGCAGCTTGTCGACCAGTTCGAGGCGGCGCTTGGCCTCCTTGTCCTGGCCCCGGACCCGCTTGATCAGCCCGTCCTTCTGCCGAGTGAGGCTGTCGATGTCGGCCAACAGGAGCTCGGTCTCGATCAGCTCGGCGTCGCGCAAGGGATCGATGCCGCCCTCGACATGGGTGATATCGTCGTCCTCGAAGCAGCGCAGCACCTCGAGGATGGCGTCGACTTCGCGAATCGCCCCGAGGAACTGGTTGCCCAGACCTTCGCCCTTGGACGCACCACGGACGAGACCCGCGATGTCCTTGATCTCGAGCTGAGTCGGCAGCTTCTTTGCCGATTTGCCGAGTTTTTGCAAAAGGTCGAGGCGCGGGTCGGGGACCGGCAGCCGGCCGATATTCGGCTCGATGGTGCAGAACGGATAATTCGCAGCGGCCGCCGCCGCCGTTTGGGTCAGCGCGTTGAAAAGGGTGGACTTCCCGACATTGGGGAGGCCGACAATGCCACAATTAAAACCCATGGGTGTCTCGCGGGTCGAGGACGCGGTTCAGCGCGCTCCGTCATCAGGGAACGATCAGCGCCGACGCTGCTGCCGATGGACTGCTATCGGCGGCGGGGCGGCGGGCGGCGATTGCCGGTGGGCGTGGGCCCAGCCGTCTTGTGCCGGTAGTTGATGCGGCCCTTGCTCAGATCATAGGGGGTGAGCTCCAGGGTCACCGGATCGCCCGCGATGATCCGGATGCGGTGCTTGCGCATGCGCCCCGAAGCATAGCCGATGATCTCGTGGCCGTTCTCGAGCTTGACCCGGAAGCGGGCATCGGGGAGCACCTCGGTGACGGTGCCCTCCATCTCGATCATGTCTTCCTTCGCCATTCGTTCTCCCTGGCCGTCAGTGGTCGCTCGCTGAAGCGCCCCGATGGCCGTTGTCGTTCCGCGTCGTCCTGGTCGACAAAACACGAAATGGGCCGACCGTCGCCGGCCGGCCCATTCCGGTTGACGACGATTGCGGCCTAGACGGCGCGCAGGTTGGTCGCCGAGGTCTTACCGCGCCGCGGGTCGGTCGTCACGTCGAACGAGACCTTCTGACCTTCGTTGAGGCTGCTCATGCCGGCCTGCTCGACGGCCGAGATGTGCACGAACACATCATTTTGGCCATTGTCAGGCTGAATGAAGCCATAACCCTTGGTGCTGTTGAACCATTTGACGGTGCCGGTGGACATATTCCATCCCCAAGCAAGAGTTGCCGCGGCGCCCATCGCCACGACATCAATCCACGTTCGGTCAGGAAGTCCCGGCTCCCGAAGGAAACCCGTAGCCGGCGATAGGCCGGTAGAAACAACTTACCTTGGCGGTTCGATAACGGGGATAATGGGCATTTACGCCCGGATTTGCAAGCGCCACCTTTGTCGCGCTGCGGCGCTAATGTACGACCGATGGCGGTGTCGTCGGGTGCTTCTGCAGCCACTCGACCACCATGGCGGCGCTGCGATCCGGCGGAAAGACCGGATAAAGGACTGTTTCGATTCGCCCGTCCCGGACGATCAGCGTCAGCCGCTTGATGAGCCGCATCCCGTCCACGGTGAAGGTGGGCAGCATCAGCGCGTCCGCCAACGCACAGTCGGCATCGCTGAGGACGGCGAACGGCAGATGCAACCGCGCCGCCATTTCCTGCTGGTAGTCGGTCGGTTGCGTGCTGAGGCCGTAAACGTCGGCACCCAGTGCGCGAAGCTCGGCGTGATGGTCGCGAAAGCCGCAGGATTGCGGCGTGCAGCCCCGCGCTCCCGGGATGGCGTCCCACCCGTTCGGCAGCGCCTGGCCGGGCACGCCGGTGCGCGGGTAGCAGTAAAGGACGGTGCGCGGTGCCGAAAACTCGGCCAGATCGACCGTGCCGCCGGCCGTCGAGGCGAGCCTGATGCGTGGCATCGCCTGATCAGGCAGATGCGCGCAGGCACCGTCGTCGACGGGAACCGGCAGGTCGTCCGGCAGTTGGTTCGGGTCGTGCATCGGCGCGTTGGCCCCCTGCGGACGGCCACCGACGTGACCGCTCTTGGATGCCTGATCGTACGGCAAGCCGCATCTTCGGCGCAAGCGCGCGCTCGGTGGTTGACCCGGCAGCAGAGTGGCATACGCTGACGTGAGGACAGTCGGCCGACGCCGCCGAACATCCGGGTTCGCCTCGGTCGCCCGTGTTCGAGCGCCGGCCATGTTCATGAGGAGGCAAGAATCATGCTCCAGGCTGCTTGCAAGAGCGATCACCGCGGCCTCTCGGCGTGGCTATCGGCCGGGCTGCTCGCCCTGGCTTCGGTCACCGCGCCGGCGCTGACGAAAGCCGACGCGTTGGCCGAGGCTCGTGAACAGCTCGTCGAGCAGGTGGTCGAGCATGCCAAGCTCGCCGGTCCGATGACCGGCCGCGAGGAGCTCCACCCGGCTATCCTCGACGTCATCCGGACGCTGCCGCGACACCTTTTCGTCGAACCCGAAGCCGAGCCTTTCGCCTATCTCGACGTGGCCTTGCCTGCAGCGCACGGGCTACGCGAATCGCAGCCTTATATCGTGGCACTGATGACCGACATCGTGGGCATCGAGCCCGGCCACGACGTCTTGATCCTCGGCGTCGGCGGTGGCTATCACGCGGCCTTGGCGCACCGCCTCGCGGCCCGCGTCTATTCGGTCGATCTCGATGCGGATGCCGTGGCGTCGGTTACCGCTCGCCTCGCAGCGCAGAACTACGACGATATCGATATCCGCGCCGCCGACCCCTACGACGGCTGGCCCGAGGTCGACCGGCAGTTCGATGCGATCATCGTGCGGCTCGCGATCGATCGCGTCCCGCCCATGCTCTACCGCCAGCTCGCCCCGGGCGGTAGGCTCGTGGCGCCGATCGGTCGCGCCGATGACGGCCAGGTTCTGACCCTGGTCACCCGCGGCACCGACGACAGCTTCGCCACCACCCCGATCCTGCCGGTTCGCTTCATGCGCCTGCCCGGGGGCGAGCGGCTCTAGCCGGCGGCGCGGTGCCGAGCGGCGGAAAACGAATGGCTGTTAGGCCGATCTTAAGATCTCTCGTGCAGTATCGTCGTCGTGAGCCGGCATGGGACCGCGCCGCATTATGCTGCACTGCGTCATTTCGATCGCCGTTGCCGCATGGTTTGCATTTGCATCGTGACCCGCGCGATGGCATGCCGCTCGCTATTGTGTTGGCCGGGTTCGGGCCAGCCCATCGTGTTGCCCTTTCGAGTGCAATTCGGTGTGTCTACTCTCAGTGACTGATGCCCGCTCATGACCTTTGCTCATAGCCACAACCCGCGTCCCGACATTCTGCGCTATGCCGAGCGCTTCTCGGGCCGAGCGCCCGCTGCTCGGCCGCAAGCCGTCTCCGAGCATCTCAGGGCGCTCGAGGCCGAATCGATCTTCATCATGCGTGAGGTCGCGGCCGAGATGGCCAATCCTGTCCTGCTCTATTCGATCGGCAAGGACAGCTCGGTCATGCTGCATCTGGCGATGAAGGCGTTCTATCCGTCCAAGCCGCCATTCCCCTTGATGCACATCGCCACGGGCTGGGACTTTCGGGACATGATCGTCCACCGCGATGTGCTGGCCCGGGCCCTCGGCCTGAAGCTGATCGTCCAGTCCAACGAGGCGGCGATGGCGGAGGGGCGCACGCCCTTCGACACCGACAGTCGCGAATGGGCACGGATGATGCTCATCGACGCCTTGAAGGCCGGCATGGACGCCAATGGTTTCGATGCGGCCTTCGGCGGCGGCCGGCGGGACGAGGAGAAGAGCCGGGCCAAGGAGCGCGTCTTCTCGGTGCGCTCGGTGGGCCACGGCTGGGATCCGAGGAATCAGCGACCGGAGCTCTGGCGGCTCTACAACAGTCGGGTCGCCAAGGGCGAGACCATCCGGGTCTTTCCGCTCTCCAATTGGACCGAGTTCGACATCTGGGACTATATCCGCCTGGAAGAGATCCCGGTGGTGCCGCTCTATTTCGCCAAGCACCGGCCGATGGTCGATCGCGGCGGCACGCTGATCATGGTCGATGACGACCGCATGCAATTCCAGCCGGGCGAGGTGGCCCAAGATCGCCTCGTACGGTTCAGGACACTCGGCGACTGGCCGCTCTCGGGTGCGATCGAATCGGACGCCGATACGGTCGAGCAGGTGATCGCCGAGATGCTGGGGGCCCGGACGTCGGAGCGCCAGGGGCGGCTGGTCGACACCGATGAGGCGGCGTCGATGGAGAAGAAGAAGCGCGAGGGCTATTTTTGATGAACCGCGAGAGCAATTCCTGATGAATGACGTGGGGCTGGACAGCCGGCAGGCCGAAGCGCTGGCGATCACGACCCGTGCCGAAGAGGCGCAAAAGGGCCTCTTGCGCTTTTTGACCTGCGGCTCCGTCGACGACGGCAAGTCGACGCTGATCGGCCGGCTGCTCTACGATTCCAAGCTGATCATGGAAGACCAGCTGAAGTCGCTCGAGGCCGATTCGAAAAAGCACGGCACGGTCGGCGAGCGGATCGACTTCGCGCTCCTGGTCGACGGCCTCGAGGCCGAACGCCAGCAGGGCATCACCATCGACGTCGCCTACCGCTTCTTCTCCACCGCCCGGCGCTCGTTCATCGTCGCCGACACGCCCGGCCACGAGCAGTACTCGCGCAACATGGCGACGGGCGCCTCGAACTGCCAACTCGCCATCATCCTGATCGATGCCCGAAAGGGCGTGCTGACCCAGACGCTCAGGCACAGCTATCTGGTCCACCTGCTCGGCATCCGCCACGTCGTGCTCGCGGTCAACAAGATGGACCTGGTCGACTGGAGCGAGGAGCGGTTCGAGGAGATCGTCGATCTCTACCGGGCGAAGACCACAAATCTCGGCTTCGGCGAGGTCACACCCATCCCGCTGTCCGCCCTCGAGGGCGACAACGTCACGCTCTCCAGCCCCAACATGCCCTGGTATTCGGGCCCTGTGCTGATCGATCATCTCGAGACTGTCGACGTCGCGGTGGTGCGCGACGACGCGCCGTTCGCCATGCCGGTCCAGTGGGTCAACCGCCCGCATATGGATTTCCGCGGCTTTTCGGGCACCATCGTGGCCGGCGCCGTGACCCCGGGCGATGCCGTCGTGGTCGCCAAGTCCGGCAAGCCGGCCCGGGTCGAGCGGATCGTCACCGCCGATGGGGAGCCGGGCCGGGCCGTCGCCGGCGACGCTGTCACCATCGTGCTCGACCAGGAGATCGACATCGCCCGCGGTGACGTGCTGGTCGATCCCAAGGCCAGGCCGGAGGTGGCCGATCAGTTCGCTGCACACCTCTTTTGGATGAGCGACGAAGCGATGCTCCCTGGCCGTCGCTACATCCTCAAGCTCGGCACCGAGCAGGTCGCGGCCTCGATCACCACGATCAAGCACAAGATCGACGTCAATACCCAGGAGGAGCGCCCCGGCCGCACCCTCGACCTCAACGAGATCGCCGTCTGCAACCTCCATCTCGGCCACGCCATCGCCTTCCTGCCCTATGCCCAGAACCGCGATCTGGGGGCCTTCATCCTGATCGACCGGACCACCAACCAGACGGTCGCGGCCGGTATGGTCACGTTCGGCCTCAGGCGGGCGAGCAATATTCACCACCAGCATGTCGACATCGACAAGGCGCGGCGCGCCGACCAAAAGGCGCAGAAGCCCTGCCTGCTCTGGTTCACCGGTCTCTCGGGTGCCGGCAAGTCGACCATCGCCAACATCCTCGAGAAGAAGCTGGTGGCGCAAGGGGCGCACACCTACCTCCTGGACGGCGACAATGTCCGCCACGGGCTGAACAAGGACCTGGGCTTCACCGATGCCGACCGGGTCGAGAACATCCGCCGCGTCGGCGAGGTCGCCAAGCTCATGGTCGATGCCGGTCTCATCGTCATGGCCTCGTTCATCTCGCCCTTCCGCGACGAGCGGCGGATGGTCCGCGACCTGCTCGAGCCCGGCGAGTTCATCGAGGTCTTCGTCGAAACCCCCTTGGACGTCGCCGAGGAACGCGACGTCAAGGGCCTCTACAAGAAGGCCCGGGCAGGTGCCATCAAGAACTTCACCGGCATCGACAGCCCCTACGAGCCGCCGGAGAGCGCCGAAATCACGGTCGACACCACCAGCCTCTCCGCCGAGGACGCGGCCGACCGCATCCTCGACTACCTGAAGGCGCATCTCTGAGCGGACCATGGCCGACGACGCCTACGCCCGTCAGGGCTTCGGCCAGACGCTCGGCCTCGGCCGGCGCCCGGCCCTGCTCGTCGTCGACTTCATCAACGGCTTCGCCGATCCCGCGATGTTCGGCGGCGGCAATATCCGCGACGCCATCCTGGCCACCCGGCCCGTCCTCGAGGCCTGCCGCCGCCATCGCCTGCCGATCGCCTTCACCCGGATCGTCTATGCCGAGGACGGCTCGGATGCAGGGCTCTGGTGCCAAAAAGCGCCACGGCTGCGCGAACTCACCGAGGCGGCACCGGCCAGCCACATCGTTGCCGAGCTTGCCCCATTGCCCACGGAGCGCATCGTCACCAAGACCCAAGCCTCCGCCTTCTTCGCCACCGATCTCGCCCCCTGGCTCGTCCACCAGGGCGTCGACACGGTCGTCGTCACCGGCTGCACCACCAGCGGCTGCGTGCGTGCGACCGTGGTCGATGCGATGAGCTGGAACTTCCGGCCGATCGTGCTCGGCGATTGTGTCGGCGACCGGGCGATCGGCCCGCACGAGGCCAACCTCTTCGACATGGGCCAGAAATACGCCGATCTGATGCTTGCCGCCGACTTCCTGGACGCGCTCGACCGCCTGCCCGCTACCGCTGCCGCCGCCAGATGACGGTGAGATTGTTCGCCGGCATCGGGATCACGGCGTCGAGCACCAGGCCGGCCGCGGCAGCCACCGGTGCCATCTCGGTATCGAGGCAGCGCACGCCCCAGGCCGGGTTCTGCAGCCGCAATTGCCAGTCGAAGGCGTCGTTCGAGGCGGCGGTATGGGCACCCTGCCGCTTGAACGGGCCATAGAGCACCAGCGGCCCGCCCGGCACCAGGACGCGCCCGGCCCCGTCAAGCAGACCCTCGGCTACCCGAAAGGGCGCGATATGCACGAGATTGGCGGCGAAGACGGCATCCGCTCGGGGCACCGGCCAGGTCGGTGACGCCGCATCGAGCAGGAGGGCGGGCTCGATCCGACCGGAGCCCGCGGCCCGGGCATGGGCGTCGATGCCGGCCAGCGCCAGCGGCTCGGCGTCCGACGGCTGCCAGCGCAGCCCTTCGGGCAAAGCCGGCGCCATGAAGGCCGCGTGCTCGCCCGTGCCGCTCGCGATCTCGAGCAGCAGACCTTCGGGCGGCAGGACCCGGCGCAACACGTCGAGGATCGCCTCGCGGTTGCGCGTGGTTGCTGGTGCGTACCGCCTCGGATCGTTCGCCTCGGCACTCATCGCTGGTCGCTCAGTGCAGCTTGAGCCGTGGCCGGACCACCTGGTTGACGTGGCCGACGGCAATCATCGCGATGCCCTTTAGCCAGCCGTGGATCGCCACGAGGTGCATGCGGTAGAGCGAGACATAGACCATCCGCGCCAGCCGCCCCTCGATCGCCATGCGCCCGCCGACGAGATTGCCCATCAGGCTGCCGACGGTCGAAAAGCGGCTCAACGAGACGAGCGAGCCACGGTCGCGATAGACGAAGGGCTGGAGCCCCCGGCCCTCGATCAGCCGCTCGAGGTTCTTGGCCACGGTCTCGGCCATTTGATGCGCCGCCTGGGCGCGCGGTGGAATCGGCCGCAGGGCGCCCGCCGGCGTCAGGCTCGCGCAATCGCCGAGCGCCAAGATTCGCTCGTCCCGCGTCGTCTGCAGGGTCGGCCGCACCACGAGCTGGTTCAGCCGATTGGTCTCGAGTCCACCGATCTCGGCGAGATACGGCGCACCTTTGACCCCGGCGGCCCAGACCTTGAGGTGTGCGGCGATGCGCTCGCCCGTATTGGTGACCATGGCCTCTCGGGTCACCTCGGTGACCGCCGTCTCGGTCAGGACCCGAACGCCCAGGCTCTCGAGTTCCTCGTGAGCTGCCGTAGCGAGCTTTTCGGGCAGCGCCGGGAGGATGCGGGGGCCCGCCTCCAGCAGCGTCACCTTCAGCCGACTCTCGTCGAAAACCTCGAGCCCGTAATGTTTCAAGGCTGCCGCCGCATTGTAGAGCTCGGCCGCGAGTTCGACGCCGGTGGCACCGCCGCCGACGATGGCGACTTCCAAGAACGCCTCCTGCGACGGATCGTTCAGCATGGTGCGCGACACCCGAAGGCACTGATCGAGCAGCTTGCCGCGAAACCTGTCGGCATTCTTGCGCTCGTCGAGGAAAAGGCAGTGCTCGGCGGCTCCCTTCGTGCCGAAGTCGTTGGTCACCGAGCCCACCGCCAGGACCAGGTAGTCGTAGCGGATCCGATGCTGGCCCATGATCTCGCTGCCGTCCTCGTCGAGCAGCGGCGCGATCACGATCTGTCCCGCCTTGCGATCGATGCCCTCGAGCGTGCCGCGGAAATAGCGGTAGCCCCAGCGATGGCCGTGGCTGCGATAACCGACCTCGTCGAGATTGGCGTCGAGCGAGCCGGCCGCCACCTCGTGCAAGAGCGGCTTCCAGATATGCGTCCGGTCGCGTTCCACCAGAATGAGGTCGAAGCGTGGGTTACGGCCGAAGCGGCGGGCGAGCCGGGTGATCAACTCCAGCCCGCCAGCCCCGCCACCGACGACCACGATCTGCGTCTTGAGTGCCATCCGCCCCCGCTCGCTCGCCTGTCACCACGCTGCATAAACGAGCCCATGGCCCGAGGCGACAGCGCATTGCCTGCGACCATAAGCTCGACGGTGAGCGCCGGGCCTTTGCGCCACCGCCGGCAAGCGCTATGCCGCAACCGTTCGAGACCAGGAGTGGAGTTTTGCATGAGCGAGCGTATCGGGGTCATGGTCTGCGGTCACGGCTCGCGGTCGAAAGCGGCGGTGGGCGAATTCGCGCGCGCCGCCGAAGGGCTGAGGGCCCATTTTCCGGAATGGCCGGTGGAATACGGCTACCTCGAATTCGCGAACCCGGTCATCCGCGACGGCCTCGACAAGCTCCGCGAGCAGGGCTGCACCCGCATCCTCGCGGTCCCTGGCATGCTGTTCGCCGCCGGCCACGCCAAGAACGACATTCCCTCGGTGTTGAACACCTATCAGGCCAGACACGGCGTTCGTATCGACTACGGCCGCGAGCTCGCGGTCGATGCCAAGATGATCCGGGCTGCGGGCGACCGGATTCAGGAAGCCCTGACCCTTGCCAACGCCGAGCACGGGCCGCTCGCCAACGACGAGATCTGCCTGGTCGTCATCGGCAGAGGCGCCTCGGACCCGGACGCCAACTCCAATGTCGCCAAGATCGCCCGCATGCTCTGGGAAGGCATGGGCTTCGGCTGGTGCGAAACCGGCTATTCGGGCGTCACCTTTCCTCTGGTCGAGCCCTGCCTCGAACACGTGGCGAAGCTCGGCTACAAGCGCGTCGTCGTCTTCCCCTATTTCCTCTTCACCGGCATCCTGATCGACCGCATCTACGGCTTCACTCGCGAGGTCGCCGCCCGTCACCCCGCGATCCAGTTCGTCGAGGCCCCCTACCTGAACGACCACCCGCTCGTCATCGAGACCTTCGCCGACCGCGTGCGCGAAATCCTCGAAGGCTCGAACCTGATGAACTGCTCTTTGTGCAAATACCGGGCCCAGGTCCTGGGCTTCGAGCACGAGGTCGGCACGGCCCAGGAAAGCCACCACCACCACGTCGAAGGCAAGGGTGCCTCTGCCCCGGGCTCGTCGGTCGAGGACTGCACGTTGTGCGACACATTCTGCACCGGCGCCTGCCGTCTCGTGCACAGTCACGACCACGCTCATGGGCATGACCACGATCACCACCACCACGACCACCACCACCCGGTCTATCCGCACGAGAAACATCCGCATGGGCCGTTGAGTGCGTTGAAGACGGTCAAGCGGTAGGCAAGCAAGTACGCGAAAGGGAAGGTGAGGATGATCTTCCCCTTCGACCCCACCGGCATTTTTGCGCGTGGTTATGCGGGTCGCGGATCGGCGCCAGCTGGCCCGACACGCCGGCCCGACACGCCGGCATTGCACTTGACAGCGGCCGGCCATGCGCTCCTATCGTGGGCGAAGCGGTGAAGGGTGAGCATGACGCCTGCTGGGCTCTCGACGCCGAAACGGCGACTGACGACGATCCTGGTTGCCGATATGGTCGACTCGACCGGTGCGATGGCAAGGGACGAGGAGGCGGCTGTCGCGCGCTTCGCGGCCTGCCTCGATGCGGTAGCCGGCGTCGTGACGTCGCGCGACGGGCGCGTCTTCGCAACGGTTGGTGACGCCCTGCTCGCCGAGTTCCCGAGCCCGGTCAATGCACTTCGTGCGGCGATGGAGGCACGCACGGCGCTGATGGTCGTCGAGGGGGCTGGGCCCGGCGATATGCGTTTCGGCCTCAACCTCGCCGATGTCGTCGAGGTCGACGATGATCTACGCGGCGACGGCGTCAATCTCGCTGCCCGTATCCAGGCCGAGGCCGCACCGGGCGACATCTGGGTCTCGTCCGCCGTCGTCGAGCAGGTGCGGCGCGTCAGCCCTTGCAGCTTCGACGAGTTGGGCGAGCGCCGGCTCAAGGGCATCGACGAGCCCGTCCGACTGTTTCGCGTCCGGGGTGCCATGGAGCGGCACGTCTTCCA
>JAABSG010000379.1 GCA_011390475.1 Geminicoccaceae bacterium
CACATCTGCGAGCGATGAGTGTCGCCGAGGCCCGGATCGAAGCCTTTGCCGACCAGCTGACCTGAGCGGTCGATCAGCCCGTGCGTGGCCGGCGGCCCTCGATCGGATAGGCGGGGTCGTTGAAGCCCGGGGTGCTCGGGTGGCCAGTGGCGACGAGACTGTCGACGAGCGCCTCGTCCTCGGCGGTGAAGGTGACGTCGAGTGCCCCCAGATAGTCGCTCGTCTGCTCGATCGTGCGCGGGCCGGCGATCGGGCTCGTGACCAGCCTGTTGTTCAACAGCCAGGCCACGGCGAATTGCCCAGGCGTGCAACCCTTGGCCTCGGCGTGCGTCTTGAGGGTCTGGGCGATGACGAGGCTCTCCTCGCGCCATTCGGTCTGCAGCATCCGCTTGTCCTGGCGCGCCGCCCGGCTTTCCGCATCCGGCTGGTCGCCCGGCCGGTATTTGCCGGTGAGCACGCCACGGGCGAGCGGGCTGTAGGGGGCGACGCCGAGGCCGAAATGGCCGGCCGCCGGCAAGAGCTCGACTTCGGGCTGGCGGTTCATGATGTTGTAGTAGGGCTGGAGGACCACCGGTCGGTCGATGCCGGCGGCGGCGCACAAGCGGCAGATCTCGGCCAACCGCCAGGCGCGGTAGTTGGAAAGACCGAAATAGCGGATCTTGCCGGCCCGGACGAGGTCGGCGATTGCCCGGACTGTTTCGTCCAGGGGCGTGTCGTGGTCTTCCTTGTGCAGGTAGTAGATGTCGATGTGGTCGGTGCCGAGCCGCTCGAGGCTGGCATCGCAGGCCTGCATCAGCCATTGTCGCGACAGCCCGCGCTGGTTCGGCCCGTCGCCCATCGAGTTGGCGGCCTTGGTCGCCAAGACCCAGTCGTGACGGTCACCGGCGATCGCCCGGCCGGTAATTCGCTCGCTTTCACCGGCGCTGTAGGCATCGGCCGTGTCGATGAAGTTGAGGCCGGCGTCCTTTGCCATGGCGACGATCCGCTCGGCCGTGGGCACGTCGGTCGGCCCACCGAACATCATGGTGCCGAGACAAAGGGGCGAGACTTTGAGGCCGGAACGGCCGAGCTTGCGGTAGGTCACTGCAGATCTGCCTGGGTTCGAGGTTGGCGCAGAGGTTGATGGCGATGGGTCTCAGAGAATGTCATCCGGATGGACGAAGGCGCCCCGTGGCGGCGGCGGGCTGCTGGCATGAGCCTCCAAGGCCTCGCCCAAGCCCTGCATCAAGGCCTGGGCGATCAGCGGCACGGCGGCCTCCAGCCGGACCGCGTCGTCGAGCAGCCAGCCGGCCCGGCCGATCTCGTCGATGCCGTGCGCCGGGCAGAAGGCGGCCTTGGCCTCGGCGGTGACCTCGCCCGGATAGGCCTCGATCAATTGCGCCACTTCCGAAGCGAGGCTGCTCTTGGCGATTGCCGCTGCCGCCTCGACCATCGCCAGGTAGTGGGCGAAGCCGGCGCCGGCGACGCTGCGCAGCGTCCCGGGCTTGGCCCAGGCCTCGAGGATATCGGCCGAGAGCGGCAGTCCCTTGGCGTCACCGGCGACGACCAGGTTCGGACCATCCGGCCCAGCGATGCAGGCGACATCCTGATAGAACAAGGAGCGGTGCCGCATGCGGCGGTAGCGACGCAGCGTGTCGCCCCAATAGCTGAGCGTCGGGTCGATCACGACGTCGCCCGGCTCCATCGTCTGGTAGGCCTCGTCGATCACCGCATCGATGCCGACACCGGCCATGAGGTCGAGCACGTAGCGCCGCGGGTAATCGAGGGCCTCGAGGAAATCGCCATAGACATCCACCGTCTCGATTCCGGCGTCCGGTGTCTGCCCGCCGGCGGCACAACCCACCACCGCCAAGCCGGCCCGTTGCAGCGAGGTGGCGAGACCACTGCCGCCACCGATGATCCCGACCCGCATGCGCGTTCCCCTCGCTGACGTCCGTCTCGCCTCTTGGGCCCAGACGAAAGAACGGGCCGGCAGAACCGGCCCGTGTCAAGGGGCAGAAGAGATTCTCGTGGTTTTTGCGTCGCTCTTTGCCGTTCAGCTCTGCTTGTCGGCCTCGGGCAGCTCGATCGGGGTCGATTGGGCCGGCGCCGGGGTCGGGGTGGTGACCGAGGCGACGACCTCATCGGCCTTGGCCGTGGTCCAGTTGCAGGCGGCCGAGGCAGAGCCGGCGGCGAGACCGACGACGGCGGCACAGGCAATCGCAGCGATACGCATGGAGCATCTCCATTTGCGGTTGTCGACGTAAGGAAATTGTCACGTCGAGCCGGAGTGGCAAGCGCTCACGCCCAATTAGGAAGCCCATCCGCTCGACGGCCCGCTCATCGGGTCAGCAATTGCCCTGCTTGCGTTGGCCGGGCGGACAGAAGCCGCCGTTACCGCTTCGCTTGCCCACCTCGACCACGACCGGTGCCGCGGTCTCGATCTCGACCTTGGGCGGCGTCACCCTCGCCGTACAGCCGGCGAGGAGAACGGCCAACAGAACCCAAGCCATCGAGACCATCCGCATCGCGCCCACTCCGCCTCGTCCACTATCACCCGATCGCCATCGACCGACGGGCGGACCATGGCATGCAAAGCTGAAATCCGGGTTAACGCGCCGGCGAGATTGTCGTCACTGCCGGCCATGGCGCAGCGTGGCGAGCTCGTCGAGGGCGCGCATCTCGGCCGTGGCGGCGGCGGCCCGCCGTCGAGCAGCGCGGCGTTCGGCCAGGACCTCGAGCCGCTTCAGCTCGACCAGACTCGCATGCACGGCGGCCTGCACCTCGCCCAGTACAACCGCCTGCGCCGCCCGATCGCGCGCTACTCGGTCCAGGACCTGCCGCGTGCCGCGGCTCAAGGCCCCCCAGAGATCGAGCTCGGCCTCGGCGGTAACGGCCAAGGTCACGGCCTCGCGCCACTCGGCTTCGTGGCGCTGCACCGCCTGATCGAGGCGCGACAATGCGCCGCGGGCGGCAACCAGGTCGCCCCGCCGATTGTCGAGTTCCTGACGTTCGAGCCTGGCCAACGTGGCGAGCGGATCGCGCTTCATCGGCCGCCGCCGAG
>JAABSG010000380.1 GCA_011390475.1 Geminicoccaceae bacterium
CGGCGATGCGCGAGCGCGGCTTTCCGGATGGCGTGGCGGCGGGCTCGATCGCCGCTGGCGGCACGCTCGGCATCCTGATCCCGCCCTCGGTGACGATGATCGTCTACGGCATTTCGACCGAGACCTCGATCGGCCGGCTGTTTCTCGCCGGGTTGCTGCCCGGCCTGATGCTCACCGCGCTCTTCATGGCCTGGTCGTTGTTCGCCACCTGGTGGGCCGGGCGTGGTGGCACGGCCCTCGCTTCCGTCAACTACAGCTGGCGGGAGAAGCTCGAGATCCTGCCCCGGGTGCTGCCCTTCCTGATCATCGTGGCGGCCGTGCTCTACGCACTCTATGGCGGCATCGCCACACCCTCGGAGACGGCCGGGCTCGGTGCCGTCGCCTGTCTCTTGACCGCCATCGTCATCTATCGGATGTACCAGCCGGCGAAGCTCTGGGCGATCTTGCGCGACAGCACCCGCGAATCGGTGATGATCCTGGTGATCGTCGGCGCCGCTGGTGTCTTCAGCTACATGCTCTCCAGCCTCTTCATCACCCAGGCCGTCGCCAACACGATCATCGCCATGGACGTCAATCCCTGGCTCCTGCTCTTCTACGTCAACCTCTTCCTCTTGGTCTGCGGCTTCTTCCTGCCGCCGGTCGCCGTCATCGTCATGGTCGCCCCCATCCTCTTGCCGGTGATCCTGGCGGCCGGCTTCGATCCCTATTGGTTCGCCGTGATCTTGACCATCAACATGGAAATCGGCTTGATCTCGCCGCCGGTCGGCTTGAATCTCTACGTGATCAACTCGATCGCCCCCGAGATCAAGCTGCAGACCATCCTCAAGGGCTCGCTGCCCTATGTCGGCTGCATGGTTCTGGCCATTCTGCTGCTCTGCTTTTTTCCCGCCATTGCCACCGTCCTGCCCGACATGCTCATGGGGCCGATCCGATGACCACCAACCTCTTCACGACGCTGCAAGCGAGCCTGGCCCGTGAGCCCGAACGCACCGCGCTGGTCTGGCAGGGCCGGCCGATCACCGGTGCTGCACTGCTCGAGCGGGCAGGCCAGATGGCGGCCGAGCTGCTGGCCCAGGGTGTGGAGCCCGGCGACCGGGTGGCGGTGCAGGTCGAAAAGAGCCACGAAAACGTGGCGCTTTTTCTCGGCGCCTTGCAGGCCGGGGCCGTCTATTTGCCGTTGAACACCGGCTACACCATGGCAGAGCTGGACTATTTCATCAGCGACGCCGAGCCCCGGGTGATGGTGGCCGATCCCGCGAACGCGGCAGCACTCGCACCGCTGGTCGAGCAGCGCGGCGGCCGGGTGCTGACGATGGACGCCATGGGCCGGGGCACGCTCGGCGACGGCGCGGATAAGCGGCAGCCGGCCTCGAGCGTCAGCAGCGCCGGCCCGGACGACATCGCGGCGATCCTTTACACGTCTGGCACTACTGGCCGGTCGAAAGGGGCGATGCTCAGCCACGACAATCTCTGGTCGAACACCCAGGCCTTGATCCAGACCTGGGGATTCACCGGCGACGACGTGCTGATCCACGCTTTGCCGCTCTTTCACACTCACGGGTTGTTCGTCGCCCTCGACATCTGCCTCGCCACTGGGGCCAAGATCATCCTGCTGCCCAAGTTCGACGCCGACGAGGTGATCGACCTCATGGCCGAGGCGACTGTCCTGATGGGCGTGCCGACCTTCTATACGCGGCTGCTCGCCAATCCTCGGCTGACGCGGGAAACGACCCGCCATATGCGCCTGTTCATCTCGGGCTCGGCGCCACTCCTCGCCGAAACCCACGAGCGCTTCACCGAACGGACGGGCCAGGCGATCCTCGAGCGCTACGGCATGACCGAGACCGGCATGAACACCTCGAACCCGCTCGACGGCGAACGGCGCCCCGGCAGCGTCGGCCATCCGCTGCCCGGCGTCGAGGTTCGCGTGGTGGACAGCGACGGCGAGCCCGTGGCCCCGAACGAGATCGGCGGTATCGAGGTCAAGGGGCCCAACGTCTTCAAGGGCTACTGGAGACTGCCGGAAAAGACGGCTGCCGAGTTCCGCGAGGACGGCTTTTTCATCACCGGCGACCTCGGCACGCTGAGCCCGGACGGCTATCTCTCCATCGTCGGTCGCGACAAGGACCTGATCATCTCGGGCGGTTTCAACGTCTACCCGAAAGAGGTCGAGGACATCCTCAACGACCTGCCGGGAGTCGCGGAGTCGGCGGTGATCGGCGTCCCCCACCCGGATTTCGGCGAAGCGGTCGTGGCGGTCATCGTCCCGAGCGATACCTCGAGCCCGCCCGACGAAAGCGCGGTGATCGCCGCGACCCGTGACGCGCTCGCCGCCTACAAACGGCCGAAGCGGGTGATGCTGACGGAAGCATTGCCGCGCAACACCATGGGGAAGGTGCAGAAAAGCGAGCTGCGCAAGGTGCATCAGGGCTTGTTCGGGTAGCAAAAAAGAAGAAGAAAGGACGGGGAGGCAGCGCCTCCCCGTAGGCCCCTCCGTTACTTTGCACCAGCGGCTGTCCCCGGCACCGGCGCAAAATGCCGTTGGGGTGTGGGGAAGATCATCTTCCCCACGTTCCTCTTTGGAAAGGTGGCACGATGGTGGATGTGGCGACGTTGGCCGGGTGGTCGGCGGTGGCGATCGGGCGGGCGCTGGCTTCGGGCGAGGCTGATCCGGTGGCGCTGGCCGAGCATTGTCTGGCCAAGATCGCGGCCGATGCGGAGCCCGTCTTCATTACCGTCACAGCTGAGCGGGCGCTGGCCGAGGCTCGGGCGGCGCGGGAGCGGCTGCGGGCCGGGCGGCCGCTATCGCCCCTGGACGGCGTGCCGATCGCCTGGAAGGATCTGGTCGATATCGCCGGTACACCGACGACAGCCGCCTCGGCCCTTTATCGCGAGACGCCGGCCAAGACCGCCGATGCACCGGTTGCGGCCTTGACGGCGGCCGCCGGCCTGGTCTGTCTCGGCAAGGTCAATCTGACCGAATTCGCCTATTCGGGTCTCGGCCTCAACCCGCATTTCGGCACGCCCGCC